>DAOSOK010000014.1 GCA_035373905.1 Candidatus Ozemobacteraceae bacterium
GTCCTCCCAAGAGGACTTGGGCCTTCCTGTGGTCGCGTTGTTCGTACACTCCTGTTTGACATTTGCCATTAATTATTTATCCTTATATTAGGAGGTGCTGCCATGGAAGCGATTTTGGATAAATTTGGTCGGATTGTTATCCCGAAAGAAATTCGTGATGCCCTGGGTCTACGACCGGGCTCATCATTTCAAATTGAAGAGAAGAACCAAGGAATTATATTAAAGCCGATAGAAGGAACTCCTCATATAAAAAATGAGAATGGATGGCTCATTTTTACCGGCGTTCTTCAGGCTGATATTTCCAATATCATCAATGATGTCCGTAAAGAGCGATTTGAACTTGTATCAGGAATGAAAAAATGAAAATATTTGCTGATACTTCGTTCTTCATTGCGGCACTCATCGAAAGTCATCCTCATCACTCAAGAACCATGCCATGGATTGAAAAGCTTTCTCACAAGAAAATAGACCTCGGTGTTTCCAGCCATTCAATTGCTGAGATATTCGCAATCCTTACAACACTCCCAATTGTTCCCAGAATTCCTCCCGGCACAGCATTAGAAATCATTAACAATAACATTATTCAAAATTCTCACGTCATTGAATTGAAAACATCTGACTACTTGAAATGTTTACATTTAGCTACCGAAAGAGGTCTTCACGGTGGAATCATTTACGATATATTAATTGCTTATTGTTTCGATAAATTCAAAGGCGATGGCATTCTCACATTTAATCACAAAGACTTTTTGAGAATCTTACCCGATAAAAAAGAGTTCATAATTGTCCCATAAGGCAACATACCAAAGCGATTGAGCGGATCGTCGGAGGTGATGTTGTCCATCAGGTCGACGGCGGTACCGATCAGTTCGTGCCAATTGGTTATTCCGTCCTCCGACGCCCAAAGAAATTTCGTACGTTATATAATACGCAGGAAAGGGAACGGGAGCAATTGGATTCACGGTTATTTTGATATTTGCTGCCTATTGAGTCCTGCATATCAAAAACCAGCTTCGTGTCTCCGTTCGTGCTGAGCTTGTCGAAGCACGAACAGCCACTTGCCGATGGTTCCTCATTTCGCCCTTCGACAGGCTCAGGGCGAACGGTTGGTTTTCATTCTGCAGGACTCAATAAGAATGCCTTGCCGATAGGGGTCTGCTACGGGGTCCCAACCAATACCAGGCCAACGCCTACATTTCCGGCAACATCTCCTACATCAGCCATAACATTGTTTTCGTATGTTGTGCCGCCCGCCACTTGTTGGCGCGCATTTACGGTCAACACCTTGTTCGTTCCATCCCAGGTATATCCCGAGGGCGGAGTTGCCGAGCCATTCGTCAATGCATTTTCAACTGCCGTTTTGCCGGCAGAAGATATCGGTTCATTGAATACAATCGTTGCCGTTGAGCCTTTCGGGATATTGAACGGCAACGGGGAACCGTCGTTCAAGGTTTTCGTTACAACCGGAGGCGAGTTGTCTATAACGTAAGATATCTTTCCGGTTGCGGCGGAATTTGGATTCCCCGAACGGTCTTTTGAGGTTATCGAGACGGCATAGGTTCCATCGTTATCGGCCGGGACATTCCAGACGTAGGTCCAGTGCTTGTTATCGGTTTTCGTCATGTTGGCGGTCACAAGAGCACCGATCGTGATCGCGGGCGGGGTGGATTCAGAGATTTGATCGGCTTCGGTGAATGTCGCGGTTATTGTGACGGTGTCGGCGTCGCGAACGATCGCATCGGGGTGGTCATCCGACAGGACGACGGTGGGGGCAACCGAGTCGAGGCCGTAGGTCTTCACCACGCTGGCGTGCGTCGACGGGTTTCCCGCAGCATCGATGATCCATGCTTCGATTCCGAGATCACCGTCGATGAAGGCGTTGATGGCGCCCGACACGAAGGTTCCGGTATCGGCCGAACCCGCGCCGGCCGCGATGGCATCGCCCGCCGTCGTGGAGGTATGGGGAGTGGGATTGCTGTCGGAAAGCTTGATGAACAGGGTTCCGGCCTCATTTCCGCCGCCCGTATTGGCGATCGAGACCTTGAAGTTGTTGAACGCAGCCTTGAGAGCGGCATTGATATGGTCCGCGGCATTGCCCGTTCCGCCAAGGTTGGCCGAAATGGCGGGAGAGCTTATCAAGGGTGCCGCCGGGGCGACATAATCGACTACCAGCGTCGGATTAGCCGCCGTGCTCACGACGGGATTTCCAGCAGCATCCTTGAGCCTGACGCTGATCGTGCCGCCGGCGGGGAACTTCGTTTGCACGGCCGCGTTGTTCAGAAGACCGAAGTCGAACGTCACCGTCGAATCACCGGCGGCGATCTCCGTATCTTTCATGGCAGGATCGAAGGAGTTTCCACCGATCAGCAGCTCCGCTTCGCCGCCCGTCGCCTGGCCGGGAGTTATCGTCGCGGCGGCCGTGAGGTTCGTGTTCGTCGTATTCAGGGTATTCGCGACGACCGTCCCGCCGACCGGCGTGAGGGTCACGGCCGTGGGCGCCGCCGGCGTTATATTGTCAATCGTATATACCGTCTTTCCTGTCGCCGGAGCGTTCTTGTTGCCCGCCCGATCCGCGGCCTTGATCGTCACCGTATGATTCCCGTCGCTGCCTGCCGGCACATCCCAGGTATAGGTCCAGTGCAGATTATCTGTCTTCGTCATGGGCGCATCGGTCACGAGCGATCCGATCGAGATCGTCGGAACGGGGGTCTCGTCGATCTGGTCGGCGTCGCTGAACGTTGCCGTGATGACGACGGTGTCGGCGTCACGCACGATCGCATCGGGGTGGTCATCTGACAGGACGACCGTCGGCGACGCGGAATCCAGCGCATAGGTCTTTTCCACGCCGGCAGAAAGCGACGTATTGCCTGCGGCATCCACGATCCAGGCATCGATGACGAGATTTCCGTCGACGAACGCATTGACGGCGCCTGCCGCAAATGTGCCGACATCGGCCGCCGCCGCGCCCGCGGCGATGGCATCGCCCGACGTCGTGTAGACGTGCGGCGTTCCGTTCGCGTCGGACAATCTGATGAACAGCGTTCCCGCTTCGTTCCCGCCGCCGGTGTTGGCGATCGAAACCTTGAAATTGTTGAACGAAGCCTTGAGAGCGGCATTGACATGGTCCGCCGTGTTGCCCGTTCCGCCGAGATCTGCCGTAATGGCGGTCGCGCTGATCTCGGGCGCGGCGGGAGCAATATAATCGACGACCAACGTCGGGTTGCCGACCGTGCTGACGTTCGTGTTTGCGCATGCATCACGGATTCTGACGCTGAACTCGCCGCCCGCGGGGAGTTTCGCCTTCAGGTCATCGTTGTTCAGAATCCCGAAATCGAATGTCACGGTCGTGTCTCCGGCAGCAATGACGGTATCTTTCACGGCCGGGTCGAATGGGTTCCCGTTCAGGAGCAGTTCGGCCTCGCCACCGGTCGCCTCCCCGGCAACGATCGTTGCGGAAGCGGTCAGGTTCGTGTTCGTCGAATTCAGGGTATTCGCCACGACCGTTCCGCCGACCGGCGTCAGGGTCACGGCCGTCGGTTTCGACGGGGGGGTGTTATCGACCGTGTACGTGGTCTTGCCGGTCGCAGGCGTGCAGTTGTTGCCAGCCCGGTCTTTCGCCGCAATCGACACCACATGGTCTCCGTCGTTTAAAGCCGGCACATTCCAGGTATACGTCCAGTGCAGATTGTCGGATTTCGCCATCGCGGCGCCGCTCACAAGGGCACCGATCGTAATCTTCGGAGCCGATGTTTCGTCGATCTGATCGGCCTCGGTGAAGGTTGCGGTGATGACAACGGTGTCGGCATCGCAAACGCGGGCATCCGGGTGGTCATCCGACACGACGACCGAAGGGGCCGTGGAATCGAGACCATACAGTTTCGTCACGGTGTCATGAGCGGAATCGTTGCCGGCCGCATCCGTGACCCAGGCCTCGATGACGAGATTCCCGTCGATGAACGCATCGATGGCGCCAGCCTGGAACGTTCCGGAATCGGCCGCCGCCGCACCGGCAGCAATCGCTTCCCCGGCCGTCGTCCAGGTGTTGGGCATGCCGTTGCTGTCTGACAGCTTGATATACAACGTGCCGGCTTCATTTGCCGGCCCCGTGTTGGCCACCGACACCTTGAAATTCGCGAACGCGGCCTTGAGAGCCGCATTGATATGGTCGGCCGTGTTGCCCGTTCCGCCAAGGTTGGGGGGAATCGCGGTCGCACTGATCACCGGGGCCCCCGGCCCGACGTAATCGACGGTCAGCGTCGGATTGCCGACGGTGCTGACGCTCGTGTTGCCGAAGGCATCGCGCAGGCGCACGCTGAACACGCCGCCGGCCGGGAACTTGGCCTGCACGGCTGCGGTCCCGGCCAGGCCGAAATTGAACGTGACGGTCGTTTCGCCGTTCACGATGCTCGTGTCTTTGACCGGAGGATCGAACGAGGCGCCGTCGAACAGGAGTTCGGCCTCGCCGCCGCTCGCCTGGCCCGCGACGATCGTTGCCGAGGCCGTCAGGTTGGTGTTCGTCGAGTTGAGGGTGTTCGCCACGATGGTTCCGCCGACGGGAAAGAGGGTCACGCCGGTCGGCGCCGCGGGCGGCACGTCGGCGAACCAGATGCTGGTCGCCACCGCGCCCGATTCGTTCCCGGCCGCGTCACGGCATGCCACGCTGACGACATTTTCCCCCGACGTAAGCGCCATGGCATACTGCCAGGTCGTCGCGGACGGGAACGTCACCCCGAGACTCGAACCGTTCACCAGCACTGTCGCCGCATCGGACGGTTTCGTCCCGGAAATGACCTGCGGCGTCACGTTCGTCGGCGTGGTGACGGCATTGATGGTGGGAGCAGCCGGGGCGATTCTGTCATAGACGATGTTCGCCGTCACGACACCCGACTCGTTCCCGGCAGCATCGCGGCTTTTCACGGTAACGGCATTGGCGCCCTCGACCAAAGCAAGCGAATACTGCCAGGACGTCGCGGTCGGATACGTCACACCCGTGGCCGAGCCATTCACCAGGATGGTGACCGTATCCGCCGATTTCGTTCCGGAAATGACCTGGGGCGTCACGTTCGTCGGCGTGGTCACGGCGTTGATGGTCGGATCTGCCGGCGGCGTCGTGTCATCCGGGACGGACACCCGGTTCGGCACGGTGATGGCAGTGGCAGCCAGGTTTGCGTTTCCGCCGTTGTCGGCGACGGCGGCGGCTGGGAGTCCGAGGCCCACGTCTCCGATGACCGTCGGGGTGATCGTGGCGATGAAGACGGTTCCGGGGGTGACGGCGGCAAGGTTCGTGACGGTTCCGTTCGTGACGGTCAGATCGCCGGCGGCGAATCCGGTGATTACCTCGGAAAACGAGATCCGCACCTGGAACGGAGCGTTATCGAACGTTTCGCTCACGAGGGCGGCCAGGGTCGCCGTCGGCGGGGTGAGGTCGGCTTCCGAAGGCGAGTTGATGCCTATGAGCAGGGGGAGGTTGATGGTGCCGGTCGCGCCCCGCGGGTCGGTCACGATGACGCTGATCGTGGCCACGCCCGTGTGGTTCGGGGCCCTGAATGTTTTTTCCTTCGGTGTCGAACCGGCTTCGAGCGTGCCGAGAGTGGTCGACCACTGGTAGAGAAGCCGGTCGGTTTCGCCGGCATCGGGGTCATACCCGTTGGCGGTGACCGCCAGCGTTCCGCCAACGCCCGTCGAACTTGCGATTCCCGACGCGTTTCTCGCGATGAGCGTGCCTGACGGCGGATGATTGGAAGCCGTTCCGGCCATGTCGATCCTGAGATCGACGAATGCGGGCATCACCCCGGAAACGAAGGGGGCGGTGATGACGGCAACCTGGCCCGCCGGACCGGTCTGCACGAGGATGATTTCTTCGTAGATTCCGCCAGGGAGCGGAGGACTGGTGAACGCGCCGTTCAGACCGACGGCGAAAGCTTCGCCCCAAAGTCTCAGGACAGTTCCATACGGCAGATACGCCCCGCTCGTGTCGCGGAGAATGCCGGTGACGTAGTTTTTGGCCGGCTCGAGAACGAGGGATTCGACCACGGTGGTTTCGGCCCCGATCGGCACGGAAACGGGATACGAGCGGGTTTTCTTCACGCCGGACGCGTCGGTGAAACGCGCAACGACCCGGTGCGGCCCTTCGGGAACCCCGTGGAACGCGTATTCGCCGTTCGGGCCGCTGACGGTCCAGAATTGGGCATCAGCGGCGAGATCTTCGATCCAGACCTGGGCGCCCGGGACGCCGACGAGCGTTCCCGCGGCGCGCACCGAAGCCGGCGCGGATTCGTCGAGGACGCGGCCGGAAAGGGTGTTGAGGATGTTGCTGGAGGAGACGGACGAGCCGCCGCCGCAACCGACGCCGATCAGGGCGCTCACGCACACGGCGATGACAAGACCAAGAAGTATTCTAAAGCGCGAAAAAGCGCCGGATCCAGCATTCATATAGCCACTCCAAATGGGTAACTCAAGCTTGCATGCTACCACGATTCCAGACGGGATTCGAGCATGACGCGCCGTTCTTTGTCAGGGATAAAGCAGGCATACGGAACAGGCATCGGCAATCGGCGAGGGATTCCGAACCCCCGGTACGGGGCGGGAGGATCTCGTGCTTCGACAGGCTCACCACGAACGGGTGCGGATCACTGGTCTTTGATGTCCAGCGAATCAATCGTTCGTGCCGATAGGGACGGGCGGGTTTCAAATCCACCCCTACACCACAAATACATCAGATACTACATTATACGCATCCAGGGGGATGGCGCCGGCGGCGAGGAGAGCGCGGTTGCCCGACCAGTCGGGGGTTTCGGCGGGAGGATCGACGACAAACAGCGGCCGGCCGAGCCTGGCGGCCCATTTCGCGGTGATGAGGGAGCCGCTGGCTTCGCCGGCCTGGACGACGAGGACGGCGTCGGCGAGGGCTGCGAGGAGGCGGTTGCGGGTCGGGAAAAAGCTGCGGCGGGGCGGGGCGCCCGGCAGGAGTTCGGTCAGCAGACCGCCGCCGGCGGCGATCTCTTCGATGAGAGAGGCGTTGCAGGCCGGGTAGGCGATATCGATGCCGTTGGCGAGCACGGCGGATGTGCGCATGCCGCTGTCGAGCGCCGCGCGGTGGGCCGCCGCATCGATTCCGAGGGCGGCGCCGCTGAGGATTTCCCACGCGTGGCCGCTCGCACGGGCGCTCGCGGCGACGCCGGCAATCAGGCTTCGCAGGCTTTCGAGGGCTTCAGCCGATGCCCGTCTCGCGCCGACCACGCAGAGGCGGCGGGCCGCGGGCGGCTCCATCCAGGCGCCGCGCATGAACACGACCGGGGGCGGCTCGGTGAGATCGAGAAGGCGGGCCGGATACCCGGGGCCGCCCGCCCAGGCGGCGGTGGCCCCGGCGCAGCGGGCGCGTTCCGCCCAGCCATCGACGGGGCCGGCCTGTTTGGGCTTCTCCCCTGCCCTGCGGCCGGGCCGGGAGGTTTCCGTCGCGGTCCATGCCGCGAGCGCCGTCGAAGGTAGACCGTGTTCCCGAATCAGGTCGATGAATCCGCGCGCCCCCACCCCCGGCAGCCGGCTCAGGATGACAGCCGCCTCGAGCTCCGCAGCCGGCTGGATCACGAGCGGACAGGTCCGCCGACCGTCACGATGACGACGGTGATGTCGTCGGCCTGCGGCCCGGGTTTGACGATCCGTCCATGCCATTCCCGGATGGCGCGCTCGGTCGATTCGGCGTCATCGCGCATCAGCCCGGGAAGGGCATCGATGAAACGATCGTAATTGACCGGCTCTCCGTCGATCGCCACCGCCTCGATCAGGCCGTCCGTATACAAGACGAGGCGGTCGCCGGCCTCGAAGGCGAACTCGGTCGGCGCGAGGCGGTTGCGCTTCGAGGCGCCGAGCGGAAACGCCCGTTCCCCCTGGATCTGGATGACGGTCTTCCCCCGCACCACGAACGGGTCGTTGTGACCGGCGTTCGAGAAGGCCATGCGCTTCTTCTCTCCGTCGAGAAAGCCCATGAAGCACGACATGATCCGCTGGCGCTCGAGCACTTTCAGAAGCGTCGTGTTGATGCTCGCCAGAATGACCGCGGGGTCGGCCGACTGGCTCACCATGTGCGCCACGAGGGACTTGGCCATCGCCATGACCATCGCCGCGCCCACGCCGTGGCCCGAGACGTCGCCGATCAGGACCATCAGCCGGCCGTCGGGCATCGGGAAGAAATCGTAATAATCGCCGCCCGTCTGGGTCGCCGGCACGCAGGAGCCGCAGACCCCGAACGGCGGCAGGGAGAGCGACTTTTTCGGGAACAGGCTTTCCTGGACGATGCGTGCGACTTCGAGGTCGGCCATGCCTTCCATCATCTCGTTGAATGTCTGGGAAAGGTCACCCAGCTCGTCCCGGTCGAGGATCGGAAGCCGCTTCTCAAACTCGCGCCGGCGCAGCGACGCCACGCCCTCGGCGAGGTTGCCGATCGGCTCGAGGAATTTGCGGGCCAGAAGCGTGCCGACGGTGGCCCCCGTCAGCAGGATGGCCAGACTGACGATACCCACGGCCCACTGCAGCCGCCCGATCTCGGTCCGGATGAACCGATCGGATGTCACCGCGATCAGGTCGAAGGAGGACAGCTCCTGCCCGGGGACGCCCGTCAGAAGATACCTGTGACCCTTGATCTGGAAGCTGTCCCGCAGAGCCTGCGCGCGGCCGCGAAGTCGCGAACCGAACGCGTCGACTTCGGACGGTATTCTGATGCCGCGGGGAACGAAAACGCTCGGATCGTCCCGGTTGACGGCGACCCAGCGAGTGTCGTCGAGTTTTCTGAACGTGGGGATCATATATTTATATAGATACATATTTTCTATTTTATTCCGTCCCCACCCGGCCGAAAGCAGGAAGCGGACTTTTCCCGCGACGTCATACAGCGGGAGGATGATCTGGACCGTCCGTCGTCCGGTGAAATTGAACTGGGTGATCCGGCCGAGCGAGGAGACGATATCCGCATACAGCGCATCGACGTCGATCCCGCCGGCGGAGCCGATTTTGTACAATGGGGAGTCCTTGACGTCATCGACGTCGGGGCCGTGATTGTACTGTCTGAAGAGATTCAGGTAGATCGGCCTGAGGAGCTTGCGATTCCGCTCGTCGTCATAATCGACCCTTCCGTCCGTGTATCCGATATCGCCGTTTTCATCCACGGCGACGCCGACGTCCAGCCCGGTCAGCGATCTGAATTTCGCCATGCGATCGGCAAGCGTCCGGTCGAACGGGACATCCGTCGGAAGGGGGCGGCCGATCACCTGTTTGACCAGGCGATCCAGTTCGCCGATGGTCACCGGCATCCCGCGGTCGAACAGTCGGAGGGACTTTTCCATCTCGTCATGCACCTGCTTTTCGAGAACGATCCGCTTTTCGCCGAGATAATCGGAAGCGACCAGACTCATGAACGCAAGTGGCAGCCCGACCATATACAGGAACAATCCGACCAGTTTCTGCCGAATCGAAATGTACGGAAGCCATTTTCCGCTCATGACCATCCATGTAGGAACCGACAGGGCAAAGAAAAGGGCCACGAGGAAGAACGAGAGCAGCCGTTGTTCGACGGTGCGCTCGCGAGATTCCGCCTCCGGCATGCTGACGAGGAGCCGGACGGACGGGCCAATGACGGCATGTCCCCACAACGATCCGCCCAGCCGCAGATGCATGCGGGGGGTGACCCTGAACTCGGTCAGCAGGCGTTCCATCGTATCGATATCGGCTCGGCGACGGGCATCACGCTTTCGCCAATCGCTCATTTCATCGATGACGTATGCCCTGGCCGATCGCGAATGCCGGTTGAAAAAGGTCGCCCGATCCTTCACGGCGATCGACTCCCAGGTCGGAATACGGTTGACGTGGGCGACCAGCATCCCACCGGCATGCCATCGCGAGATGATGACGAAGTGGCGCTCGTCGGTATTTGCGGCGACTTTCAGCGCCCCGTATCTCAGCTGATCGGGCCTGAGCATCCCCCCGAGGAACCCCTGGAAAAGCCGCCACTGGTCTTTCAGCGGCCTCGCATTTTCACCGATGGCGTGGGCCTTCACGGCGGAGGCAAATCTCCGCAGGACGGCGAGGGGCGGTTGCCTGTCGGACAGTTCGGGGCGTGGTTCGCCTCTTCCGTCGATGAACGTGAACGTAAACAGCCCCGGGAATCGGCGATGCAGATGTCGCCTGTATATCTCGAACGACCGCATCGAATCGCGGCCGCTTCTGAACACCCGGGTCACCAGGATGTTGAAGAGGCGCTCCACGAACACGTCCGGCGAACGGAACTGGTCGAAACTTGACGTTATGCGCTCGAGTCGTTCCTCGAGCTGCCGCCGATCCTTCTCCTCGGCTTCGCGCCAGAGGTTCCCGAAGGCAAGCCAGACGAGAAACAAGGGAATGCCGAAAAACACCAGCGAAAAGGTTGCCCACCGGAGGCCGGGAAATTTCATCTCTGCCCTGCCATTGGTCACTGTCATCCTCTTCTATATACCATATCTGCCAACGGGCGACCCGGGAGGATCGCGTGGTTGACCAAACTTTCCGTTGGTGTTATACTAAGCAATCCTCAATTCAACTTTTTACAGGAGGTTCTATGGCAGGGTTAACGTTGAACGCTGAAGTAAGAACGAAAACGGGGCAGGGTCCGTCCCGCCGCGACCGCGTTTCCGGACAGGTTCCGGCCGTCGTGTACGGTCGCGGTGTCGAGCAGCCCATTCACTGCACGCTGAATCGCCGCGAGATCGAGGCGATCATCGCCAAGGCGCAGCGCAACACCATCTTCAAGCTGGCTTTCGGCGGCAAGACTCAGGAGCGCGAGGTCATCGTTCGCGAGATCCAGCGCCACCCGATCACCCGCCTGTTCTCGCATATCGATTTCCAGGCCATCGATATGACTCACCCCATCAAGATCGACGTCGATCTCAAGTTCGTCGGCGATCCGGTCGGCAAAAAATCGGGCGCGATCTTCACGACGCAGCTCAAGACCGTCCGCATCGAGTGTCTTCCCACCAAGATTCCGACCGAGCTCACGCTCGACATCTCCCCGCTCGACGTCGGTGACTCGTTCCACGTCGCCGATCTTCCGAAGGGCGATTACAAGATTCTCACCAGCCCGAAGTTCACGGTGTGCCAGATGTCCATCGTGAAGGAAGAAGTCGAAGCCGCTCCTGCCGCCGCCGCCGAAGGTGCCGCCCCCGCCGAGGGTGCCGCAGCTCCCGCCGCCGGCGCAGCCCCCGCCGCCGGTGCCGCTCCCGCCGCCGCTGCAGCCGCAGCTCCGGCCAAGAAGGAAGGCAAGTGAGGGTTTCCCTGAACAGAACTGCAGCCGCTTCCGCCGTATGGCGGAAGCGGTTTGCTCGTACTTTTGACCTGACCTGACCTCCGCCCTGTCCTGTCCGCGCTCTGTCCTCCTGCTAGTACCTGAAGCACAGGAGTAAGCGTGCATGAATTTTGAAATCGGTTCTCCCATCGTCCATCCGATCCACGGCGCCGGTGTCCTGAAGCAGATCGAAAAGCGCCAGGTGCGTGGTCGCCTCACCAGCTACTACATCATCGATTTCCCGTACAGCGATCTGGGCCAAGTCATGGTTCCGATCGATATGGCCGACAAGGTCGGCCTCCGGACCATCAACGGCCACTCGAACATCGACACGATCTTCCAGACGCTCAGCGAGAGCTTCTCCGACTCCGACGAAGAGGAAAGCAAAAGCTTCCATCAGCGGTATCGCGAGCATCTCGAAAAGATCCAGAGCGGCGACCTCCGCCAGGTGGCGCACGTCTACCGGCTCCTCTATCGCCGGAGCATGATCAAGCCCCTCGGAACGAAGGACAAGGCTTTGTTCGAGACCGCCCGTCAGCTTCTGATCTCGGAAGTCGTCTACGCCAAGAAGGTCGGCGATGACGAAGCCCGCTCCCTGATCGACGAAGCGATGGAGGATATGATTTTCTGAATCCATCCGGGACTCCCGCGTAACGCATGTTTCCGATGCATGCGCGGGAGTCCCGGAGAAGGTTCATTTTCCGGGATAATGACCGCGCCAGATCGGCGTGTCGAAGACCGCAGGGTTGACCGTCAGCGCGGGCCGCCTTCCCTCGAGCGCTTCTATCAGCGCGCGGGCCGCCGTGGCAGCCATGGCCGAGCGCGTTTCGATCGTCTGCGAGCCGATGTGGGGCAGGAGAACGGCGTTCTCCGCCGTGAGCAGCTCGGGATGGATCTCGGGTTCGCGCTCGTAGACGTCGAGTCCGGCTGCGTAGATAGTGCCGTTGTGAAGGGCCGCGGCGAGCGCGGCTTCGTCGACGATCGGGCCTCGTGCGGTATTGATGAGCACGGCCGTCTTTTTCATGCGCTTGAGTTCGGCCTCGCCGATGAGGTGGCGCGTCATGTCGGTCAGCGGCAGGTGCAGGCTCAGCACATCGCTCTCGGCGAGAAGCGTTTCGAAGGAGACGTGGGGATACGGCAGGGAAGCCTTGCCGCCCGATCGGGTGTGATACAGAATCTTCATGCCGAACGCTTCGGCGCGTCGGGCGACGGCCTGGCCGATGCGGCCCATGCCGAGAATGCCGAGGTTCTTGCCGGCCAGGTCGAGGCCGAGCTGGACGTCGGGCTTCCAGCCCTTGAAGAGGCCGTCGCGGAGCAGCCGTTCCGATTCGCGCACGCGGCGCATCGTCATCAGGATCAGCACGAGCGCCGTGTCGGCGGTGGCGTCGGTCAGCACGTCGGGCGTGTTCGTCACGACGATGCCGGCGCCGGTCGCGGCGGCCAGGTCGATGTTGTTGAAGCCGACCGCGTAGTTCGCGATGGCGCGCAGGTGGCCCGACTGCCGGATGATCCGCGCGTCGAGCGTGTCGGACAACAGCGGAATGACCCCGTCGGCCTCGGCAAGGGCAGCCTGGAACTCTTCATCCGGCCGGTGCGCATCGAGCACGCGGACGGTGTGGCCGGCCTGCTTGAGCAGCTCGACGGCGGCCCCCGGAATCGGACGCGAAATGACGACCTTCATCGAATCTTTCCCTCCTCACTCGTTTTCAGCGGAAGGGTAGCATGAACCTTGTCTCATGTATAATGGGAAAAATCGCTCAATCGTCTCGCGAGAGGAAGTTTTTTTCACATGAACAAACTTACATATATAATACTTATAAGTATTGTATTTTTCACCCCTTCATTTCTCGGCGCCTGCGATCCGGAGCCGGGGGCGCACCATTTTCCGCCGCCGAAGGCGCCGAACCCCGTGTTCAGCTCGGGCTACTTCGAGCTCCACAACTCGCTCAGCGGGCTTCCCTGCAACCATATCAGGTCGGTCCTGGCTCTCAAGTGCTACGTCCTGGCGGGAACGGAAGGCGGAGGGCTGCTGGTGTTCCGGAACGGGACATGGCGCGCCTTCACGCCGAAAACCCAGCCCGCGTTTCCCTCGGAGACCGTCACGGCCCTCGCCCACGACGTAGAGCCGGGCTGCGTGCTGGCCGGAACGCCCGGCGGGCTGGTCAGGATATCGAACGTCGATGATGCGATTCGGTTCGAGACCGTCACGCGGCCCACGCCGGAGGGCGCGAACACGCTCTCCGTCGCGGCCGCGGGCCGGACGATCCAGGCCGGCACCGACGCGACCGCCGGCGTCGTGTCGGACGGCCAGCTCGTTCCCTACAGGATCGACGGCGACCGCCAGCCGACGGGTTTCGGCGCAGCGACGCACCACGACGGCGTGACCTGGTTCGGAACGAGCCTCGGGCTATACTGGGCCCGCGACGGGATGCTGTTCCCCGTCCTCGTTCCCGGCACGGATCTCGGCTGGGTGCAGGGGCTGTCGCCGATCGGCGAGTGGCTTCTCGCGGCGAGTTCGAAGGGGCTGTTCGCCGTGAAGGGAAACACGGCCGTCGACATCCTTCCCGGCATCTGGACCACCTGCGTCGCCGTTCCGCCCGATGCCTCCGAGGCGCTGAACCGGGCGATGAGCCCGGCCGCGGGCGACGAAGCGCAGGAAGAGGGCTTCGCCGGTCTCATCGGCCGGACCGAGGAAACGGCGAGCCTTCTCACCCAGATGCAGGCCGAGTATTCGCGGGTCAGCAGCCTCTACCAATCGGGGCGGGCGCCGACCTGGGATGATCTGATCGCTTACAATGAGAATCTCATGAAGCTTCAGACGCAGGTCATGGTCCTTTCCGAGCCGCTCCAGCGCGGGATCTGGGCCGGCACACAGAGCCAGGGCGTGGTCATGTTCGGAACCGACGGGAAGCGCCGCCACCTGACCGCCACCAATTCGAAGCTCCCCGAGAACCGCGTCACCTGCGTCTCGTGCTGCGACGACGGAGAAACCTGGATCGGCACCTACGAATCGGGCCTCCTGCGTTACACCAGATACACGACGTCCCAGCCGGCCGAACCGATCCCGGTGTGGCAGGGCGAAGCCCTGACCATGCGCGTGATCGGGGAATACCTGTACGTCGGCACGAAGGGCAACGGCCTGCTCGTGTTCGACGTGAAAACGCTCCAGCAGGTCGCCTCATACGAGCCGAAAAAGCCGGACGGTTTCCATAGTCATGTATATACGATAGCCGCCGACCAGCAGGCCCGCGTCTGGACGGGCGGCAACGCCGGGGTCTGGATGCTGGACGACGCGGGCTGGCACCGGTTCACCACGCTCCAGGGTTTGCCCGACGAGACGATCACCTGCATCGAGGCCGACGCGGAAGGCCGCGTCTACGCGGCCGGCGGAGGCGGCCGGCCGCTGTCGGAGCAGCTCGCCCTCTTCACCGGGTCCGGGTTCACCCGGTACGAGATCGCCACCCTGAAAGAGATTCTCGCCAGCCGGGGGAAAGCCGCTTCCGACGGGCTCCGCGCGATGCAGATGGGGGGCGGGTACCAGCGGAGCTTCGACGCGACCCAGGCGACGCAGGCCCTTTCCCTGTTCGATCCGAACCCGGTCGAGCAGCCCATTTCGCTCATGCTCGGCACCGACCGGTATCTGCTTGTCGGCACCGAGGACGGCCGCCTGTATATCTTCGACGGGGAATCGTTCAAGCCGGTTTCGATGAAGGGAACGGGCGAACTGCGCGGGCTGGCCGGCCTCGCCCGGAAAGCGGGGGGCGATCTGGTCATTCTCGGCCGGAAGTCCTGCGTGCTCTTCGACGGCGCCACGTTCAAACCGACGATGCCGCCCGACTCCGCCGTCGATACCTTCACGAGCCTGGCGCTCGACCAGAAGAACCCCGATCTCTTCTGGGGTTCGTTCAAGAGCTCGACGGACGACGGCGGCTTCGCGCTGTATCAGCACCCGCTCTGGAAGGTCTTTCCCATGAAGAAACCGGTCCGGAAATTCGTCATTTCCGAACCGTTCGGGTTTCTCCTGACGCCGGACGGCGTCTACCGGGTCATGCTTTGAGGAACGAGGCGATCTCGGCCTCGAACAGCGGGGTCTCGTAGAGGCACGACAGATGCCCGTTCCCGCTGTCGTAATACACGGTCTGGCCGTACGGCAGCATCGGGGTCGCCAGTTCGGCCTGCTCGCGCGTGAACAGCAGGTCCGACTCGTCGATGATCATCTTCACCGGCATCTTCAGCCGGCCGAGCGCCTGTTCGAGGGACTGGCCGGGCTCGCAGAGGTCGAACAGCGTGTTCGCCTTGGCGATGTAGATATACGAATTTGCGTCGAAGAACTGCATGCGCTGGATGACGGTCTTTTCGATCTCCTCCTCGACGAGGAAGCGGCCGGCGAAGCTTTTGAAGGGGTCCTTCCCCGCCCCGCTGCCCTCGGTCGCGAGCCGGCGCCCGAAGTTCGCTGCCGCCCAGTGATCGGTCCTGGTCGAGGTCACCAGGATCTTGAAGGCCAGCAGGAGGCCGTTGCGGGGCTGTTCGCCACCGTAATACTCGCCGCCGTTCCAGCGGGGGTCGAGCATGATCGCCTCGATGCCGAGCTGGTTCGGCACCATCAGGGTCGCCGGCCTGACCATCGGGGTGGCGACGACGGACAGAACCTTCTCGACCATATCGCCGTACATTTTTCCCCATAAAAACGCCTGGAGGCCGCCCATCGACGGCCCGATCACGAGGCGCAGCCGCTTCACGCCAAGGTGGTCGAGCAGCATGCGCTGGCTTCGCACGACGTCGTCGAGGGTGAAGATCGGGAAGTTCATCGCGTAGGGCTTTCCCGTCTCGGGGTCGATCGTGGCCGGCCCGGTCGTGATGACCTTCGGATTGTGCGCGTTGATGTTGCTGAACGAGTCGCTGCAGATCACGAAGTATTTTCGGGTGTCGATCGTCTTGCCCGGCCCGATCAGGGCGTCCCACCAGCCGGGAAGCGGATCGGTTTCGGCGAATTTCCCGGCCGCATGGCCGGTTCCGGTGAAGAAGTGACAGACGAGAATCGCGTTGTCACCCGCGGCGTTCAGCGTTCCGTAGGTTTCATACCCCAGTTTCACCGGAATCGAACGCCCCGCGTGTTTGAACTGAAACTTCGAAACGGCAAATTCCCGCTTTTCTACGATCATGTTCTTCTCCTGGTCATGCTGATGCACAGTGGTATGGAATTGTATCTCGCCACCCCGAGCGCGTCAAAATTTCTCTCAGGTGGAAACCGGAGACGGCCGATGTGCATTGAAGAGAAGATGCATATGAACCATCATCGCCTGCTGGTCGGACTTCTGCTTTTCGGCCTCTACCTGTGGCCGACGGCACGCGCAACCATGACCGACAACAGGGCACCGTTCCTGTCGGCGCCCCAGCCGCCTTCCGCCGGAAGAGCCGCCGAGCGCCGCTGCCAGGCGTATCTCACGGCCGCCGACACGACGTATGCCTCCTGGGTGTCCAAGGGGCGCGCCTACCTGGGCCGCAAGGAATACGAGCAGGCAATCTGGGCCTTCCGAAAGGCGCTGCGCCTGAAACCGCTCTCATCGGAAGCGCATTTTCTGCTCGGATACGCATTCGAGCGACGGGGACTCGAAGGCCTTCCCGGCGATGTCACGAACTGGGACGAGCTTGCCGAGGCCGAATACCGCGCCTCGATCGCCCTCGACGACCATCTCCCGGCCCGGTACAACCTCGGCCGCATGCTGGAACGGCTCGAACGACACGACGAAGCCCGCCGCGAATTCGAGCATATCCTGACCGTCTCCCCCCGGGGCCGTCTCTCCGCGCGAGCGGCCGCGGGCCTCGACCGGACGATCGACGCGGACCTCGAACCGGCGCGTCGCCTGTCAAACCTGCCTGCGGCCGACACGCAGCGCGGTCGTTGAGGAGCGAATCATGCGAAGCAAGATTCCCATTCTCTTCGGCGCCCTCATCGGCCTGGCATCGCTCTCGCCGCTAAGCCTCGAGAGCCCCGTCGCCCGGGCGCGCGATCTTACGGTCGAGGAGCGGCTGTTCCAGAAAGCCGAGCCGCTCTGCAGGGCCGGAAAGATCGAAACCGCCATGGATGACCTGAAGCGGGTTCTGAAGCTCAACCCCAGCCACGCCGGCGCCCTCTACTACGCGGGCGTGTACCGTGCAGGCAAGGGAGACCGGAAAGGCGCCGCCGCCGTTTTCCGCAAGATCCTTTCCGACCCCGCCTGGGGCTCTCTCGCCCGGGAACGTCTGGCCGAACTTTCGGTCAGGAACAGGCAGGAAGATCTCGCCCGTTCGATCAAAAGCTATCTCGAAGGCGAGGCATGGCCCGAGGCGCTTCAAAGCTGCAAGACGGCCCTCCAGCATGCTCCAGGCGATCCGAACCTCCTGTTCCTCACGGTGTATTCGGCCGTCATGGCGGGCGACAAGCGGTATGCCGAGGCCGCCTGGAACGCGTTCGGCGCCACATCCGCTCCTGCGACGGAGCGCGGCGACCTTCGCGATTTCATCGACGGCTGGTTCTGCCGCGACCATTCGCCCCGAGAAGGCCTCCAGCGCCTGATGGGCATCAAGGACGAGAGACTGCGGACGAAGGCGGTCCGCCGGACGATCCGCCGGATTCTCCTCGACCAGCAATTGTTCGACGAGTATGAGAAGATGCTGCTCGCCGAGCGCGACCGGCCCAATGCCGACCCCGCCTCGATCGAGCGCGAGCTGATCAAATTTTACGTCGATACCGGCCGCTATGATAAAGGCATGCAGCTGCTCTCGCGGCGCCCGATCGATTCGATGGCGGACAACCTCCTGTATATCAGGCTCCTGTCGGCTTCCGGCGACCATCTGAAGGCGATGACCGTCGCCCAGCAACTGATCGGCATGCAGCCCGACCAGCCGGAACCGCACGAGGCCTTTCTCAACGCATATATCCCGTTCGCCTCCCGGAACGGCGGTCTCAGCTCGCTCAAACCGGCCGAGCGAGAAAAATGGCAACGTCTCGTCAGAGAGGAGATCGACCGCTTCAAGGCTTCGCTCAACCCGTCCGAAACGCCGGCCACGGGCATGACCCTTGCGGCCCTGCGCAGCGCGGTCACGCTGAACGATTTCGGTATTGCCAGAAGCCTGCTGGAAATCGCCGGCCGGCTCCGGGTGGACGATTCCAACATCCGCGAGTTCCGCGCCGCCGCCGAGGATATGGCGGATAACGGCTTTCGGGCGGAGAGCACGACGCTGCTCGAAGCCGCTCTCGGACAGTATCCCGAAGACACGGGGCTGATGACGGCGCTCGCGAACAATTATTACCTCGACAATCGGGCGGCGGAAGCCGCCGTCATGCTCGAAACCGTCTTGGAAAAAGATCCGCGGAACATCCACACCCTGTTGCTCCTCGTCGATTGCCTGGCCGCTTCCGGCCAGCGCGAGCAGGCCAGGAACAAGCTCGTCGATGCCATTTCGCGAACCGACCTTCCGGACATGCTCCGGAACCAGTGCAAAGCCAAGCTGAACCTGATCGATATCGGCGCCGTGCCGACGGCCGCCACCGGAAGCGAACCGGAGTCGCCGCAGGCCGAACCCCTCCCAACCGACACCGGGGTGCAGGATACCGGCGACGCGCCCCAGACCGCCACCGAAGGAGCCTACGCCGGCTTCGAAGGCGTATCCGCCCCATGATCGTGAAAACCGCTCGACCGGCTGTCCGGCGAGCCTGCACAAAACCGAAAGCCTCAAGGAGGTCGAATGCTGATCGAAATCTTCACTGACGGGCGTGTTCTGATGGATGGCCAGGAAATGGGCCCTGCCTACCGGGCCGAGCATGCTCTGTACGAGTATCTGACGAACCCCCAGAAACTCCTGAACCAGGGCCAGGTTGCAGCCCGCAAGAAAGCCGCCTGACCGGCCTCATGACGAGAGCCCCCGTTCCGGACCCGGAACGGGGGCTCTCGCTCTGTGAGATAGCGATAGTTATCGAATTCAGACGGCTGGCAGTTCCTTGTCGCCGCGCATTTTCTTCTGGACGTATTCGAACAGCAGTTTCCAGTCTTCCTTGCCCTCGGTGAGCTTGTAGACGCGTTCGAACAGCGCCTTGGCCTCGTCGGGCTTGTCGAGTTTCTCGAGAAGCTCACCCTTGGTGCAGAGGGCCGGCGGGTATTCGGGCTCTTCCGCAAGCACGATCTCGATCTCCTTGAGGGCCTCGTCATACCTGTTCAGCTGCAGAAGGGCATCGCAGTAGTTGTTCCGGGCCTTGGAATCCTTCGGCCGAAATTTGAGCGTCAGCGCCCACTCCTCGGCGGCCGTTCGGTAATCGCCAAGATCGTAGCTCGTGTTGGCGAGATTGTAGTGATAGTCAGGATCTTCGGGGGAAAGCGCGATCGCTTTCCGGAACTCCTCGACGGCGTTCGCGAACTGGTTCGTGTTGTGGTAGGAGAGGCCGAGATAATGGTGCGTATCGGCAGCCTCCGGCTTGATGCGTGCGGCTTCGACAAGGGCACGGATGGCTTCGCGCAGAAACCCCTTCTGGTAATAGTGGTATCCGAGATTGAAGTAGGCGTGATCGAAATCCGGCTTGACTTCGATGGCCAGGTGCCAGTAATGCACCGCTTTTTCCTGCTGGTCCATTTTGTAGTATGTGTTGCCGATATTATAGAGAGCCTTGAAATATTTCGGATCGAGTTCGAGAGCTTTCTGGTAATACTCGATGGCCTCATCGTACTTTTCATCGCGGAAGTAGATGTTACCCAGCTCTTTGTACAACTCCGGATTTTTCGGGTCGGCCTTGATCGCTTCGGTCAGTTGAGCAAGTTTGTCGTCCATCATCCAATCCTGTCTGTGGGGATAGTAAAAAGCATAATGTGTACCCATTTTATCTGAAATGAAACGTATTGACAACACTCTCCCGTCCGGGAAAATGCTTCCGTTTCCCCCGGTCCCCTCCCGGGTCCTGTCCGTTCTTCTGCTGATGCTGATTTTGGCTTTGCAGGCGTCGGCAACGGAGATCGAAATATGGGATTATCCCCGCTGGCTCGAACCCGGCGAAACGATCGACCGGTTCGCATGGATGAAAAAGCAGATCAGGGCCTTCGAAGCCGAGAATCCCACGATCAGGGTGAAACTGACCGAAATGACGTGGAATCGCGGCGACGAGAAGCTGAAGATCGCCGCGATGGGCGGCAGGTATCCCGACATCGCGCCAGGCACCGTACCCCTGCTGTTCATCCGGGAAGGCCTGGTCGAGCCGATGGACGCATATCTCGAGCCGGGTGACCGGGAAGACTACCTCCCCGGTGCCCTCGAGGCCTACACGGTGGACGGGAAACTGTACGGATGGCCTTGGTATATGGGCGGCCAGCTTCTCTACGTGAACCGCTCGATCTTCGCCTCGGCCGGGGTCGAACTGCCCGGCGACGGGCGGTGGACCCCGGAGCGTTTCACCGAGGCGCTCGGCCTGGTTCAGCAGTATCAGAAGGGCCAGAACGGGCAGTATCCGCTCGGCATCTACTTCCAGAAAAACGAGACGGCGAACTTCCCGTTCATCCTCCAGTTCGGGGGCACCTGGCCGGGGTTCGGCGCCTCGGAACCCGGCGAGGCATCTGATATCGTCCGTGGTATAGAATGGCTCAGGGAGCTGATCGCAAAAGGGCTGATACCGCCAGACTCGGGCGGCCGCCAGTCGAACGACATCTGGACGGCGTTTGCGCGAGAGCACCGCATCGCGGCCGGCGCGTTCGGTCTCTGGGGGATCAAGGCGCTGACCGACAAGTATCCGATGGATTTCGATCTGATGCACTTTCCCGCGCCGGCCGGCACGCGGTCGGGCTCGTTTCTGGGCATCTCCGGCCTGTATCTGTTCCACCGCGACGATCCGGTCCGCATGAAGGCCGCGGCGAAATTCGCCCGGTTCGTCACCAGCGCCGAGCGTCAGCGCGACCTCGTGCGATACACTCAGTTCCCGACCCGTCGCAGCGCCGGCAACATCTACGCCGGCAACGCCCACATGACCCGAGCCTGGGAGATCCTCCAGGAGGGACGCACCGTTCCAAGCGACCCCCGCTGGCCGCAGATCGACGAGGAGATCGAACAGGCGGTTCAGAACGCCCTTCTCGGGAAGCAGGCGCCGTCCGCGGCGATAAACGCCGCCGGAGAGCGCGTTCGCGCCCTCATGCAACGCGCGCAGGGCTCGGTCTGCGAGGACATCCGAGGCGGCTCGTGGTTCGGAAAGGCGTTCCTGTGGCTCTTTCCCCTCGTCATCGCGGCGGCCCTGGCCGCACGCCAGGCGCACATGATCATGCTGATGCCCGCCATAACCGTTCTTGGGCTGTTCCTGGCGTATCCCCTGATCGACGCCATCCTGCTGGCGTTCCGCGACTACCGGCTCGGGGAAGTCGGCGGCTTCACGTTCGGCAACTTCACGCGGGTGCTCGAAGACGCCAGGTTCATGAAAGCCTGCTGGAACACCACGATCTACACGCTCGTCACGGTCAGCGTGAACACCGGCACCGCCCTCATCGCGGCGAGCCTGATCCATGCCCTGCCGGGTCGCCTCAAATCACTATATCGAGCGCTTTACTATCTCCCCGGCGTCGCGTCGGTGGTCGTCGTCGCGATGGTCTGGCGATGGCTGTTCAACACAGAGGTCGGCCTGTTCAACACGATCCTGCGGGCGATCGGCCTGCCGACGGTCGGCTGGCTGACCGATCCCGATGTCGCCTTCGCCTCGATTCTCCTGACGGGCGTCCTGCGCTCGCCGGGCGGGGCGATCCTGATCTACCTCGCGGCGCTCGGCAACATTCCCAAGTCGCTCTACGAGGCAGCCGATCTGGAGGGCGCGACGCCGATCCAGCGCTGGTGGCACATCACCGTTCCGCTGCTGCGGCACACGACGATGTTCCTGCTCATCACCGGCGCGATCGACGCGCTCCAGGTATTCGCCCAGGTGCTCATGCTGACCGACGGCGGCCCTGGCATGTCGACCGAGGTCATCGTCCACCGCGTCTACACCGCAGCCTTCCGGGACTTCGACTTCGGCCTCTCGTCGGCGATGGCGCTTCTTCTCTTCATCGGGATTCTCACCGTCACGGTCCTCCAGCGCAGGTTCGGCGGGAAGACCGAGATGGAACTGGCCTGAACGGAGGCTCGCATGACATCCGGCCGCCGCATGACCCCCACCCTGCTCTCCACCGGCGTTCTGACCGTCGGCCTCGTCCTGACGCTCGGGCCGCTCGCCTGGATGCTCGTCACGGCGTTCACCGACCCGGCGGCGCTCGAGCAGAGCCCGCCCCGCTACGGGATCTGGTCGCTCGAGAATTTCCGGCTGCTGCTGAGCGGCGGCCGCATGTTCCGTTGGACGCTCAACTCCCTGGTCATCTCCGCCGTCATCACGGCCGGGCAGCTTTTGTTCAACGCCCTCGCCGCCTTCAGCTTCTCGGTCGGCAGGTTCCGGGGCCGCGAACTGCTGTTCTGGCTCGTCCTGGCCGCCATGATGGTCCCGGGCCAGATCGTCATGCTCCCGCTGTTCCTCTTCCTCGCCCGCTGGGGCCTGATCGACAGCCTCTGGGCGGTCATTCTTCCCTCGCTGGCCGCACCCTTCGGCATCTTCATGATCCGCCAGTACATGGATTCGATTCCCCGACAGCTCCAGGAGGCCGCCCGCATGGACGGCGCGGGTGAATACGAAGTCTTCCGGCACATCTACCTGCCGCTTTCGGCACCGATCATGGCCACGTCGGGCATCTTTATCTTCATCGCCCAGTGGAATTCGTTCCTCTGGCCGCTGATCACCCTGAATTCCGAAGCGAGTTACACGCTCCCGGTCGGGCTCGCGACGATGCAGGACCAGCAGATCATGGATTACGGCCTGCTGATGGCCGGGGCGACCTTCGCCGCCCTGCCGATGGTCCTGGTATTCATGCTGTTCTCGAAACATCTCCTCGAAGGAATGCGAAGCGGAGCCGTGCAATGATGGAACCCACCTGGATGATCTCCCTCGACATCGGCGGCACCGCCGCGACGGGCGTCGCGGTTCTCTGGCCTGACGGTCCGGTCCTCGAACTCTCCTGCCCGTCGAAGAACCTGAGAGCCATGAGTTCCGAAGAACTCGCGACGCTGATCAATACTATATTTACTAAAACATATGAAACCGGCGACGTCGAGGAGGCTGTCTGGCTGATCGGCGCCGCGGGCGCCCGCCCGGAACCGGACCGGCAACGATGGGCCCAGGCCATGGCGGGGCTCGGACTCGAAGCGGCGGAGATCGTCGTTTCGCGCGATTACGAAGCCAACCATGCCGCCGCGTTCGGCGGCGAGGAAGGCATTCTCAGCGTGAACGGGACCGGCTCGGTCCTGTTCGGCCGGAGGAACGGCACGGACCGTCGCCGGGGCGGCTGGGGGTTCCTCCTCGACACGTCTCCTTCCGGAGCGGAGTTCGGCCGACTCGCCATGCAGCAGGTGCTCGGCGCGATCGAGGACAACGCACATGGAAACAGCATTCTTGCCGGTTTTCAGAAACAGTTCAGGCATCTCGACATCGACCGGGCGGCCCTTCTCGATTGGCTCTACGCCGATCCGGCCGCGCAGCGCAGGCTCGGCGAGATCGCCCCGGTCCTCACCATCGCCGTGGATGAAGGCGACCGCACGGCCGAAGCGCTCGTGTCGGCGTCTCTCCGCCGCTGGGCATCAGACGTCCGGGCACTTTCGGGGGAACTGGGTTTCGGAAACCGGGTGCCGCTGGCGGGCGTCGGAGGCCTCTGGTCGCGCTGGAAGGCGTTTCCCGAGCGGGCTCTGGCCGTCCTGAGCGAACGCGAGCCGGGAAGATTCACCCTGAAACAGCCGGCATTTCCGCCGGCCTGGGGCCCCCTGGTCCGATATCTCGCGGGATCGCCCCGCGGCCTCGACCCCGACGGCCTGCGGCACCTGCGCGCCCTTGCTGACAAGGTTCACTGAGCATCATTCGCCACCGGAGGAGTCATGACGCAATCGACAACCCAGGCCGCAGCAGCCTCGCTGCCGCTGACGGAAAGCAGAAACCCGCGGTCGGTCTATATCGACCGCCAGCCCACCCGTGACGTCGTCAAAACGTTCCTGCACGAGGATCGCGCGGTCTTCACCGCCGTCGAGGCGGCGGCCGACAGCATCGCCCAGGCGGTCGACCGGATCGTCGCCTCGTTCAGGCAGGGCGGCCGGCTCGTCTACATCGGGGCGGGGACATCGGGCAGGCTCGCCGTTCTCGATGCCTCGGAGTGCCCCCCCACCTTCGGCGTGCCGCCGGAGATGGTCACGGCCGTGATCGCGGGCGGCTCGGCGGCCATCCTCCAGGCAGTCGAAGGCGCGGAGGACGATCGGGACGCGGCCGTTGCAGATCTGAGGGCGGTCAACCTCTCGCCGGCCGATACCGTGGTCGGGATCACGGCTTCCGGAACCACGCCCTACGTCATTTCCGGCCTCTCGTTCGCGAAAGGGGTCGGCAGCTGCACGGTGTTGCTTTCCTGCAACCCGTATGGGCGCCCCCCCGACGTGGATATTCACATCAACCCGGTCGTCGGACCGGAGGTGATCACCGGTTCGACCCGGCTCAAGAGCGGAACGGCCTGCAAACTGGTGCTGAACATGCTGTCTTCGATCTCGATGATCAGGATCGGCAAGGTGTATCAGAACCTCATGGTGGACGTTCGGGCCACGAACGCGAAACTGCGCAGACGCGCCCAGCGCATCGTGATGGAAGGCGCCCGCACGACGCCCGAACACGCCGACACCTGCCTGTCCCGCGCAAACGGGGAAGCCAAGCTGGCCATCTACCTGGCGAAGAACGGCGGAACGGCCGACGAGGCAAGAAAGGCTTTGAACGCGGCCGCCGGCCGGCTCGCCGTCGCCCTGGGAGAAATCGACGCAGATGAGATCTGATTTCAAACGGCTCGCCCGGGTTTCCCTTCTCGCCGTGAGCCTTCTCGGGGCCCCGTCGCTGGATGCAGCGCCCGCGCCGGTCGTGAAAGTGAAAACGGCGGAGTATGCAAAAAGTCTCGAATGCCGCCTTCCCGGCGGGGGAACGTGGCGGCTCGGCAACGCATCGGGCAAAATCGGCGGGAAGGACGCGGTTTCAATATCAGGAACGATCCTCTCTCCCGCCAGGAAGCGATATCACGTCATGGTGGAGTCGGCGCCGCGCAGAGAGCCCGATCGGCTCGAAGCGGCCCTTCGGAAGTGGCGCTCGAGCGGCAGGCCGATCCATACGTTCGAAGCCGGGAAGATCTCCTATGCCGCTGACGGGAAGACGGTCGCGTGGGACGGCCGGGTCGTGTATATCGGGGTCGGCGTGTTCGACGCACGCGATGCCGCATCGAAGCTCGCTGACGAGATGGCCGCGGCCGGCAGTTCTAGCTGGATCTTCGAGGAAATTCTCGCCCGGGCGCGAGGCACCCTCACGCTTCATATCAATGGGAAACGCGTTGCCGCCGGGAACACGGAGCTTCAGCTCGTTCCGGGCGACGTGGTCGAACTGAAAAAGGTCGAACATGCCAGAGGGTATGCTTGGCACGGCTTCGAAGACCGGTCTTACCGCGGCCCCGTAAGTATCCACTGGGGGGCACAGGACGCGCTGGACGCGATTTTCACGACCGATCTCGAGACGATCCTCGCGGGGGTGGTGCCCTCCGAAATATCTGCAAAAGCCGCGCCTTCAGCCCTTCAGGCGCAGGCCGTGGCGGCACGGGGTGAAATTCTTTCGAAGATCGGCCTCAGGCATCTCGGCGAAGGCTTCGACTTCTGCGCAGAACAGCACTGCCAGGTGTATGCCGGCGAGAACGCGGCATCCCGCAAACTCGCTCCCGTCATTGCAAAAACACGGGGCGCCCTGCTTCGCAATGCCGAGGGAGCGATCGTCGATGCGGTATATGCGGCGAACTGCGGCGGCCGCGGTGAACCGAATCATCTCGTGTGGACCTCTCCCCCCGACCCGTATCTGAAAGGCGTCTGGGATATCCGGGGAAACCCGGGGAATCTCGATCTGAGCCGCGAGGAAGACGTCTCGTCGTTCATCCGGAACCCGCCACCATGCTGGTGCGGCGATGCGACGGTGGAGGGCGGCGATAAGTTCCGATGGAAGAAAACGCTGACGGCAGACGACTGGAAAAAGGTCGAAGAAACTGCGGGAATCGGGAAGATATCGAGTGTTTCCGGGTTCGAACGCGGTCCCTCCGGCCGACTCTACAAAGTTATACTGACCGGAGAATCCGGCACGAAAACCGTCATGAAGGAACTCGCCATCCGCAAGCTGTTCGGGGGGCTGAGAAGCGCTTGTTTCATTGCGGAATGGAAGCGCGACGACCGCGGGTTCATCGCGGGCGCCGAGATAAGCGGAGCCGGCTGGGGACACGGGGTCGGCATGTGTCAGACGGGTGCGCAAGCCATGGCCAAGGCCGGAAAAACCTTCGACCAGATTCTCGGACACTATTTTCCTGGCGGAAAAATCGAAAAAGCCTACTGACCGGCATACGGAAAAGAGGACATCCTGCCGACAATGTATGACGAACCTGGATTGAAGGGGGAAAACGATGAATTATCAGAAATTTGTTTTGATCTTTGTGGCTCTCGCCCTGTTCCTGTTGCCTGCAGCTCTCACAGGATGCGGTGCAGACAACGAATATACAGGCCAAAGTTGCAATACGATCGGCCCTGGCGCTCTGAGCAGTTTCGATGCTACAGGATCGTGTAGCATACGCTAACTTATCACATTTCAGATAAATAAATAAATATCTGAACTCAAAGCTAAACCGCCTTCACGCCATGGAAAGGGCGGGATTCAACTGACACCGCCGTCCAGAGCAATCCGGACGGTTTCTTCTTCGGGAATATTACTTGCGGGTGCGCTTCTGATTCGTCGTACCGCCGGCAAGGTGGCCTTTGAAAATCATACTGAGAACCATTCCGGCACCGTTTCGGGTGAGGATGTCCTCGACCGCCGTCTTGAGCTTGGCGATACTCTGCGGCAACTTGTCGAATGAGCCACCCTGGCTGGGAAGAACGATATTCAGGCGTTTTGCCTCGGCCAGGCGGTATTCGCGCCGCTGAGCCATTTTCGCAAGCGGTCCGGAGAAGAGGGCGAGCTTCGCGGATTTTTTCTGGAACACGACGGGTGCCTCGGTCAACGGGGGAGATGTGACGGTCGAAGCCGGCGCAAATGTTTCTTCCCTGGGTTCGGGGACGCTCGCCGGCTCGGCAGAGACCATCTCGATCTTGGATGCGCCGGTAGCGGCCTCGCTTTTCTCGAGGGGTTTGACAGACGACTGTTTTCCGGGCTGCTGACGAACGATCAGAGGCTTTGCCTGATCTGGCATCGCAAGAACGTTTGGAGTTTTGCCTGCGACCTGAAGCTCCTCATCGGTATTGTGAATTTTCAGCCAGAAGTCACGAACTTTGGAGGACAATTTCCGGTCGCCGGCAGTCGTTTTCTTCGCCGGAATTTGGGGAATCGACTTCGGTTCTTCAACGGCGGCTGGGGTCTCTTCAGGAACATCCTTACCGGCTGGCTTTGAATCCGCAAGGACCGTCATGTTTTTTTCGACGGAAGGCTCGGTTTTTTCGACAGAAGGCTTTTTTTCAACGGGAATCTGGCGAACAATGGTGCCTTCTCTGCGGGGTTCGACGGAAGGGGCGGCTGATTCATTCCGGACATCGTTTGCAGGAGCCGAGATCACGTTTGCTTTTGGAGAAACGGCTGCCGCAACGTCTTTTTTCTCGACGGCGCCTGCATCGGAATCAGCATGGATTTTCAACCAGTATTCGCGAATCCTGCCGGAAATTTTCCGGTTCCTCGGATGGCGACCGTTTTCCGCCTTTCGGTCTTCAATTTCGCTTCCAGAACGCGCCTGATCGACGGCCGGCTCGGTATTGGCAACCGCAGATTTCGTCTCTGGAGTCCCGGGTTCTTCTCGAGCGCTCGTCGGCGCAGTTTCTCTGATAACCGGTTTGGGCGCTTCTTCGACCTGGGCTGGAACGAAATCCATTTTGGGAAGCTCGTAAGCAGAGGCCTCAGGGGCTTCCACCACGTCCGCTTCAATCGCATCACCTTCGAGCCGTGCAGCCGGAACGTTGGCGGCAAACGCAGGCATGGCAGCCGTCACGCCAAAAAAGGCAATACAACAAAGGATGCTCCAGAAGACCAGTCTAGAAACGCTTTTCATTATTCCTCCAGCAATACGGGACATATTTTTTCAGAAATGACCGGGCATAAATACACTCACCGAATGAGGGCCCAAGTGTATCACATCTCTGCACCGTGTCCAAGACTCAGGCTCGTTTCTCAATTCATTGTAATTGAATAATTCCACCAAAATTGCTTGCTTTAGTGATTATATTATTCTTGCAATAATAGAATAATCATAATAATGATCAATCGCTTCTTTCTTTTTTGTGGTAGAATGGATCACTCTATTATGTGCGTCCCGCAATCTCCAAAATACTTCCTCACCACATTCGGGTGCCAGATGAATCAGGCTGACGCTCAGCGGATTCGCGGCATGCTTACGAGCATCGGGTATGAAGAGTCCGCCTCGGAAGACGATGCCGATCTCATCCTGTTCAACACGTGTTGCGTTCGGGAGCATGCGGAACAACGGCTCATCAGCCGCATCCAGTCGCTTCAACGGTTGAAGAAATCGAACCGCGAACTCCTGATCGGCATTGCGGGTTGCGTGGCCCAGGCAAAAAAGGAGCGGCTGTTCGAGATGCTGCCGCATGTCGACCTCGTCTTTGGGCCGAACGACATTCCGAGCCTTCCTCTTCTGCTGCAGCACGCCCGCACTCGGAAAGCGACGGGGGCGTTCGCCGCCATCGGCGGCTTCGACGGCGAGCAGGCCGACGGCATCATTCTCGAGAAGCCATTTTCGGCCTTGGTAAACATCATCAGGGGATGCACGAACTTCTGCTCCTACTGCATCGTCCCGCATGTGCGCGGCCCGGAGGTTTCACGCCCGTTACCCGAGCTCGTCGATTTCATCACGGCCCTCGCCGGCAAAGGCGTCGTCGAGGTCACCCTGCTCGGCCAGAACGTGAACGCCTACGGGAAGGACATCGGGTTGGAGGAAGGGTTCATCACTCTTCTCGAACGGGTCGAAGAGATCCCGGGAATCCAATGGGTCCGGTTTCTGACCTCCCACCCCCGGGATTTTTCCTTTCAGGCCGTCGAACGGATGTCGCGCCTCCGGAAACTCTGCGAGATGTTCCACCTTCCTGCACAGGCGGGGTCAGACCGCATTCTTAGACTGATGAACCGGGGGTATACCCGAAGGCGCTACCTGGATCTCGTCGAACACGTCCGAACCGCCGTTCCCGGGGCATGTATAACGACGGATTTAATATGCGGTTTTCCAACCGAGACCGAGGCGGAGTTCGAGGAAACCCTGTCACTCGTCCGAGAAGTCCGGTTCGAGTCCGCGTATACGTATTACTATTCACCCCGCGAAGGCACCCCTGCGGCTTCGATGGAAGGAATTCTCCCCGAAAGCGATCGCAAGGCGAGGCTGTCCCGCCTGATCGAGGTTCAGAACGCCATCTCCGAGGAGGAAAGCGCGAAACAGGTCGGCCGTACGTTCGACGTTCTGGTCGACGGAAGTTCCGACCGCTCGCCCGGCCATCTCCTGGGGAAGACGCGTACCGGCCGGGTCGTCGATTTTCCCGGCTCATCCGACCTGATCGGACGCTTCGTCCGGGTGAAGATCGATCGGGCGCGCCTCTGGACAATGTCCGGCACGCTCGTCTGAAGGCGGTTTTGCATGTCGCTTCTGCTTCACACCTGTTGCGGTCCCTGTCTGAGCGGTGCCTGGCCGCACCTGAAGCGCAACGGCATATCCGATATCGTCCTGTTCTGGGAAAACCCCAACATCCATCCGTACGTCGAGTATCATTCCAGGTTCGAATCGTTCAAAAAGATGGCGGGCGTGCTCGGCGCCGAGATACGCCGGGGCGACGTCTCCTACGGTCTCGAACGCTTTCTCGTGGCTCTCGGGGGCGACTTCGGGCCTTCCCGCTGCGCCGCCTGCTTCCGCATGCGCCTGAACGCTACGGCTTCCCGGGCCCGGCAGGACGGATTCGAGTCGTTTTCGACCACCCTGCTGATCAGCCCCTTCCAGGATCACGACCTGCTGGTTGCGATCGGCCGAGAAGCCGGCCGCGAGCACGGCGTCGCCTTTGTTGAGACCGACCTGCGCCCGGCGTTTCCCGACACCCATGCCGGAGCGCGGGAGAATGAATTATATCGCCAGAAATATTGCGGCTGCGTGTTCAGCGAGCGTGACCGTTTCGCCCCGAAACTGCGCCTGGCGCTTTAGTCCCGCAAAAGCCTCCCGCTCGCCCCGAACCTGCCGAAGGCCGAGAATTTCCCGTGCTTTGACACCTCAGCACGAACGCTGACCTTCGATTCGGCGCGGGATCGATGCCCGTCAACGATCCTGGCTCTTCCACGGACCGAATGGTGCATTTCACTGGAATCCGCCGCCGGCGCCCCCCCCCCGCAGGGCGAAAACCCTCACCGTGCGCTCGAGCGCGTTCTCCTCGTCGAAATATCAGGCACAGCAGGATCTTCACGAAACGATCGAAAAACCGACATCCGCCCCTCGCGGGACATCACGCCCCCGGAACGTCCAAAATTCCGCTCCATGCGCGCTTTTTCGCCGGAAGACTCATGCGCCGGGCCGTTTCGGTCGAAACATCAGTATATGGGCAACGTATCTCTTCGCATAACCATTCTGGCGCTCTGCTTTTCGGCGTGCGTCATGACCACACTCGCGACGCCCGAGGCAACACTCAGGATCGGGATCGAAGCCGCCGTTCCGACGGTGACGATCCTCATGCCGGGGGGTGGAGACCTGGTCGATGAAAAAAACCGGCGGGTCAAATCGTTCCGTTCCGGCGAACGCTTTTCCTGGAGCGTTTCTCAAGAGACGCCCCCGTCGAAAAAGCAGGATCGCCGCGCGTCACGAAAAAAAAGCGTCTTCTCTTCCCTGGCGGGCCGCAGCATGCGTTTTCAGCCGAAGCAGGGAACGTTGTCGCTGAACGGCCGGGCCTATCGCGGCGTTCTCGAGGTTTCCTTCGGGAGGAGCGGGGCTACCGTCGTGAACCTCGTCGGCATGGAAGACTACGTGAAAGGCGTCGTCGGAAGCGAGATCGGCTCACTTTCCCCCGAAGAAAGCCTCAAGGCCCAGGCCGTCATCGCCCGCACCTTTGCCATCGCGAGCAGAGGCAAACACCAGAAAGACGGGTACGATCTATGCGACCGGGAACACTGCCAGGTGTATGGCGGGGTAAAGGCGGAACGGGCGAGCGTCTCGAAAGCGGTCGACGCCACGCGCGGCATCATCATGATCAGCGACGGCGTTCCCATCTCCACGATGTATCACGCCACGTGCGGGGGCATGACGTCCGACAACGAAAAGGTCTACGGCGGCGCCCCGACGAAGTATCTGCGCCGCGTGCGATGCGATTACTGCAAAGCCGGAACGAAATACCGCTGGCAGCAGCACATCGACCTCGCCAGCCTCCGAAAGGCTCTCGCGTCTGAAAGACTCGGTTTCGAACGCCTGTATGCCGTCGAAGCGATTGCCCCAGCTCCGCTCGACCGGGTCGATCTGGTCAAGCTTCAGACGGATCGAGGCGAACTGCGGGTGAAAGGAACGACGTTCAGGCGCCTGTTCAATCTTCCCAGCACGACGTTCGTTGTTCCTGCCTTGGAGGCAGATCCCCGCCCGAGAGTTGGACACCCGTCGCCGTCAGTCGGATCAGGCGCCCCCCCGAAAACCGCTCTTCCCGTCGATTCGGTAAGCATCTTCGCAGGCGGGAAGCAGTCCGGGCCTCCGCAACTGATCGTCCAGACCGCCCAGGGAATACGTCGCGCGAAGAGGCCCTCTTCAGGCTGGATTGTCGTCGCGGGCCGGCGGCAGGCCCTTGACACCTCTCTCCGCCGGGGTCTACTCTTGAAATCAGGAACTCGTGAACTCACCGGCATCGACCTTTCGGGTCGCGGATTCGGTCATCAGGTGGGACTCTGCCAGTCGGGCGCCATCGAACTCGGTCGACGCGGCTGGTCCTATCGCCAGATTCTCGCCTTGTATTATTCCCACGTCGCCCTTCGACAACTGCGCTACGAAGCAGTTCCCAGACGCAAATGACGATTTCGGGGAAAAAAATCTGTTTTCACTCTCAGGAAATTACGCGATGACGTCGATACAGAACTGACGTTCTGTAGAATCATCAGTTCGCGGCCCGGACAGACCGGCGGTCAGGCCGACCTTGGAGGAACCACGCATGGGCTTGTTTACCTTCGGGACAAGCAATACCTCGGTGGGCATAGACATCGGCACCTCAACGGTGAAGATCGTCCAGCTCAAGAAGACCCCCTCGGGTCCGGAACTGACGGGTTACGCGATAGCGCCTGTTCCCCCCTCGGCAATCGAGGAAGGCAATATCAGAGACCCGCAGTCGATCGCGGCAGTGATCAAGGACATGTTCAAGAGTTCCAAGATCAAGCCCGACCGTTCGTTCGCCTCGATCTCGGGCCAGAACGTGATCATGCGCTTCACCAAGCTGCCGATCATGAGCGACGAGGAACTCGAACAGACTGTTCGGATCGAGGCCGAGCAGTATGTTCCCTACGCCATCGACGAAGTCAGCATCACCCATGCGAAGCTCGCCGAACTGGCCGAAGAGGAAGGCGGCGGCAAGTATTCGATCCTGCTGGTCGTCGCGCAGAAGGAACTGGTCAACAGTTATCTCGATGTCCTCAGGGGCGGCGGCTCGGCGCCTGAAGTGATCGATGTCGACACGATCGCCGCGATCAACGCCCTCGAAAACTCGATCCTGCTGACGGCCGGTTCCCAGGAAGGCGGCGAAGTCGTCGCCATCATCGATTCCGGCGCGCGCACGACCAACATCTCGGTGCTCAAGTCCGGCGTGCTGATGTTCACCCGCAACATCCCGATCGCCGGAAACAACATCACCCAGATGATCATGAACGTGATGAAGCAGGAGTTCGAGCAGGCCGAACAGATCAAGTTCAACGAGGCCGAGGTCAACATCAGCGATTCGGGCGGCAATGAGGTCGCCGAAGTCGTGAAGACGACGGTCGAGGAACTGGCCTCAGAAATCCGCCGCTCGTTCGACTATTTCAAGGCCCAGTCCCGCGAGCCCCTGATTCACCGCATCATTCTCTCGGGCGGCTCTTCGAACCTGAAGGGGTTCAACACCTACATCAGCAACGAACTCGGCGTCGACGTGGCCATGGGGAACCCCCTCGAAGGCATCTCCGTGACCGTGCCCGACACCGACATTCTCTACAACAACCTGCAACGATTCACAGTCGCCATCGGCCTGGCGCTCAGAGGGGTGGTGGATTAACCGATGATCAAAGTAAACCTCATCACCATTAAGCGGCGTAAGCCGATTCAGATTCCGTTCGCCGCGATCTTCCTCGTCATCGCGCTGGCGGGCATTCTCGTCCTGTTCTACTTCGGAACGATCTGGATCGAGTCCTACAACAAGGATCTCGAGGAACAGAAAACGAGACTCGAGGAAGAGGTCCGCAAAGACAAGGACAAACTGGAACAACGCGACCGTCTCGACCAGGACAAGCGGGCCCTGGAAAGCCAGATCGAGCAGCTCAAACAGCTTTCCGGCGTGAACCTGCTCCAGTGGTCGGAAGTGTTCTCCGCCTTGACCACGGTCGTTCCCGAGAAGACGGTCTGGATCACGAGCATCCGCATCGATTCCGACCGGCGCGTCCAGTTGACCGGGTATGCCTGCTCCGAGCAACCCGACAAGAAGAACGACCGCCTGACCCTGGGCATCCAGAACTTCATCAAGGAACTGCAGAACCACTCCTACTTCGAAGAAGTGTTTCTCAGCAATGCCAACAAAAATACCTTCGAAAAAGCTCCCGTGTGGCGGTTCGACATCACCTGCCGCATCAAACGGGATCTCGGAAGAAACTGAGGGAGCGAACAAATGAACAACTTTGCGGTCGTCATCATGGTCATCGTGTTCGCTGCAGCCGGCGCCGGCGGTGCGTTCTGGATGTACTACTGGGAACCCACCATGGCCACCCGCGAACAGCTCGAGAACGACATCAAGGACCTCGAGCGGAAACAGGAAGAGATCAAGAACGTTGCCGACGAAATCGCCCGCATCAACGAATCCATCGCCAAACTGACGGAAGAGAAGAAAAAGCTGGAAATGGAATCCAACCAGCTCGGAACCGTCGTTCCAAAGCTTCTCGACTCGACGGAAGCGATCGCCAACAAGTTCAACGTCAAGTTCAACGACATCCGCATCTCGCCCCTGGTGCGGGCCGAGCAGTGGTCGGAACTGCCGATCGAAATCGGGCTTCTGGGCACATTCCAGGACATCGGCAACTTCCTGCTCGTGATGGAAAAGCGCAAAATCGTCAACCTGGCGGCCGGCTCGATCAACATCTCGGTTTCGGCCGAGCCCGATCCCAAGACCAAAGCCCCGCTTCTGACGGTGAACCTGAACGCCAAGATCTACATCATGGGTGGCGCCTACTAAACGGCAACAGGAGGCATATATGAGAACAGGAACTGGTTCCAGACTGATTTTCGTCCTCATCCTGTCGGCCCTCCTCTCGGCCGGCCCAAGGATGGCATTCGCTCAGGGCGCTGATGACTTCAACATCCCCAACACGGATACGAGCGCTCCGGCAGAGACTCCCGATACGGCTTCCGGGGCCGAAACCCCCGCTAACCCGGAAGAAGCGCCCGGAAGCGCTCCTGCCGACGCAGCCGTCGGCAACATCGGAGCGGAAGCTGGCGGGGCCTCCGCAGCGGCCGTGGACGAACCCGAACAGATCGAAATGCTGGCTGCCAATAACAAGTTCTCTCCCAGCAACAAGAACAAGGACCCCTTCAAGCCCCTCATCGAAAAGAAGGTCGTCCTTCCTCCCCCGCCCCCGCCGTCCACGACGGCGAAGCGGGACAACGCTCCCCCGCCGCCCCCGCCCCCGAAGCCGATCCAGCTCGTCGTGACCGGCATCTGCGGCAATGACAACGAGCGTCTCGCGATCATCACCTTCGAGGGCAAGCCCTACACGGTTCAGAAAGACCAGGTCATCGACGGGAAGTTCAAGGTCGTCGACGTCATGACCGACCGGCTCGTCATCTATTCCAACAAGGAACAGATGCGTCGCACCTTCCAGATCGGAACCGGTGGCGGTGGCGGCGGTGGCGGCGGTGGTGGCGGCGGCGGAGAGGATTGACAGGCATCATGCGCGTGTCCAGACGATTCAATTTCAGGATTCTCGGCCTTTCGCCATTGGCTCTGGGGCTGCTCGTGACGGTTCTTACCGCCGCCCCGGCTTCCGCACAACAAGCCGGCCAGGAGGACCTCGAGGAAACCGATCGGGTAGGCGAGCTTTCCCAGTCGCACCAGTTCAGGCCCGCCGTTTCCGAAAAGGATCCGTTCAAGCCCCTGATCACCAGGCCGAAGCCGCCGGAGCCCGACATCCGGCCTCCGAAAGAGGAACAGGCCTCCAGGCCGGCAGAGATCAAGCAGGTCATCCCGCCGCTCAGTCTGAAAGTTACAGGGATTTGCGGGAACGAAAGCGAACGGCTGGCCATGATCGAGTTCAATCAGAAATCGTACGTCGTTTTTAAAGAAATGACGGTGGACGAATCATTCAAAGTTGTCGATATCTTTTCTGACAAGGTCGTCGTTTACTCATTCAAGGAACAGATGCGTCGGACATTTCCGATTGGAGGTGGAAAAGAATGAATTCCACAGGTAAAACCAAGAATGGCCTCAAGTACACGGTTGTAGCCGCGGCCATGCTGGCGTCTCTCTGGGGACAGCCGGCGGCGGCGGAGGACAACATCTCGCTCGACTTCCGCGACACCGACATCCGCGAGATCATCAAGATCATCGCGCAGAAGTCGGGCACGAACATCATCGCGGAAAAGACCGTCCGCGGCAACGTCACGGTTCGCCTGACGGACGTCTACTACGAGGAGGCCATGAACCTCATCGCCAAGACGAACGGGTTCGCCGTCCGCAAGATCGGCAACACCTGGATTCTGGCCGACGAGAAGAAACTCATCGAAGCCTTCGAAAAGGGCCTGACGATCACCAAGCGTCTGCAGTATGCCAAGGCCGCCGACGTGAGCAAGATCATCGCCCAGACCATCAAGAAGGACGTCAAGGTCGCCACCGACGATCGCATCAACGCGGTCATCGTGTCGGGCGGCAAGGACATTCTCGACGAGGTCAAAAAGCTGATCGAAACGATCGACACGCCTGTCCATCAGGTCATGATGGAAGCGAAGATCGTCGAAGTGAAGACGACGGCCGCCAAGAAGCTGGGCTTCGCCTGGAAGACCGGCACGAAGGATGCCGCCGGCGAACTCGACGGCAGCCCGACCGTGTTCGCGACGAAGGAATACTTCGCCCAGAACCCCGACTCGAGCCTGTATCAGAACGGCTTCTCAAACCCGCAGGGCGAGTTGTTCGGGCTCGGCGACTTCTATCGCGACACCCTGCTGTTCCAGGCCACGCTGAACGCCCTCGAGCGGCACAGCGAGACCAAGATCCTCAGCAACCCGAAGATCTCGGCGGTCAACGGCCAGGAAGCGAACATCGTGGTCGGCACAAAGGTCATCTACCCCGGCGGCGCCGATCAGCCTCCGAAGGAAAAAGACACCGGCATCAAGCTCAAGATCACCCCGCGCATCAATGATGACGGCTACATCACGGTCGATGCCGAACCCGAAGTCTCCTTCGTGGAATCCTGGTCGAACAACGGCATGTATCCGGTCATCGGCACCCGCTCCGCCAAGACCCAGGTGCGCGTGCGCGACGGCGAAGAGATTCTCATCGGCGGCCTGATTCGCGACGAAGAAGGCCGTGAAAAGAGCAAGATCCCGCTGCTGGGCAACATTCCGATCCTCAAGTCGCTGTTCAGCTACAACGGCAAGAACGGCGAGTCCCAGGAACTGATCATCCTGATCACCCCGCACATCATCGCGCAGAGCATCGAGTCCGCCGCCCCGACCAGCATCGTGCCCGAGGCCGGCAGCGAGATGGAACCTGCCCCCAGAGCGGCCCCGGCCGCCCAGCCCCAGCCCGCCGGCAACGCGGGTGACGCGTTCGACAACGCGTTCGACACCACCTTCTGATCCAATCTCCAATGTTCACGCCCCGGCTCCGGCCGGGGCGTTTTTTCATGTCGGCTCGTAACGACCGGCAGCTGGGGCGGTTCGCGTTCCGTCCCTGCGGAAGCGGGGGATGGAGGCTTTGACCCTGAGGAGGGTTTCGTGGTGAAATGGAACCGCTTCTATGACGAATGGAGAGGATGACGATGGCCGAAACCCGATATTTTCACATCCCGCGCAAGGGAAAGATCGCACGGCTCGCTTCGCTCGGCGAGGCGCTTCAGTTCCAGAAGAAGGGTGAGTATGTCTGGATCGACCTGATCGATCCCGTCAGGGAAACGTTCGACGAGCTGATCGAACCCTTCGGCATTCACCAGTTGAGTGTCGAGGACTGTCTCGACGACGACCAGATCCCCAAGACCGAGAATTTCGAGAAGAACACCTTCATCCTGTTCAATTGTTATACCTATACGAAAGAGGAACTGACGATCGACGAGGTCGATTTCCTGATCGGGGCGAACTACCTGATCACCGTCAGAGGCTTCAAGGCCCAGAATCCCTCGTTCTTCGACAAGCTCGACGAAGCCGTGTTCCGTGGCATGTCAGATGTCAACCGCGGCCCCGACTTCCTGCTGCAGCTGATTCTCGATTATATCGTCGATAAAAAATTTATCGCTATAGATTCAATTCAGGAAGAGGTCGAGCGCATCGAGGAGAGTATTCTGGGTGAAAAACCCGATTTCCAGCCCGAGCATCTGATGCGGCTTCGTTCGACCCTGCTGACCCTCCGGAAAAGCCTGTTCAACGAACGCGAAATTCTGATCAAGATCTGCCGCCGGGACTCGCCGTTCGTCAGCGAGAAGGCGATCTATTACTTCCGCGATATTTACGACCATCTCGCCAAGTTCTTCGAGTTCATCGAGATCAACCGCGAGCAAATCACCTCGCTGATGGAACTCCATCTTTCGCTCACGAACGCGAGAATGACACAACTGTCGAACCAGACGAACCTCGTGATGAAGCGCCTCACCGCCATCACGACCGTTTTCATGCCGCTCACCCTGATATCGGGCATCGGCGGCATGTCGGAATGGTCGATGATCACCGGCCCCGAAAACTGGATGATCTCCTACCCCGTTTTCTTCGGTGGAATGGCTCTTTTGGGCTGGTTCAACTGGTGGCTTCTCCACAAACTCCAGTGGATTTGACTCCGCTTTTCACGAAGGCCCGCCAGGCAGCAAACCCTCGACGAACTCTCACAGCGGTTCCAGATTCACCCGAATCAGATCACACAATCGAAGAAAAAACTCCCGAAGCGAGCTGGCGAACTTTTCGATAAAGGCCGCAAAAGCCAGATGTGAAGGAGCTTCACGCGAAAATCGGAAAACTCACCATGGAGAACGTTTTTTATCATGTACGCTCGATCGTATCGGGCGACCGGGCGGAAGCAAATTCAAGGCAGAAGCAGGCTTCCTCCACCGAAGCAAGACTCGGCCATTACTGAATGAGATCAGAGTATTGAGTCCTGCAGAATGAAACCAACCGTTCGCCCTGAGCCTGTCGAAGGGCGAAATGAGGAACCATCGGCAAGTGGCTGTTCGTGCTTCGACAAGCTCAGCACGAACGGGACCGAGTCTGCGAGTGATTGTCGTGTTCCATGTGAGACAAGGAGTTACACCGATTATCGGGTGTTTGGGCGTGGCATCGACTCGGCAATTTGCGGCAGGGAGTCGCCGCCGAAGCGCTCGAGGATGGCGTTTGCCAGTTCGAGGGCGAGGGCCGATTCGGCAGTAACGGCGAGGGCAGCGAGGGCGACGGTGTCGGAGCGGTCGGCGGCCAGCGGAACAGATGTGTGGGACGGCTCGATCGAGGGGGTTTCGCCGGGCATGCTGCCGGGAAGGGGCTTCATTACGGCACGGAGCACGAGTTGGGAACCGTTCGACATGCCGCCTTCGAGGCCGCCGCACAGGTTCGTGGGCCGCACCCAGCCGCGCGGCTCGTTCCAGAGAATCGGGTCGTGGGCCTGAGATCCAGGCAGGCGGCTCTGTCGGACGGCCTGGCCGATCTCGACGGCGTGGACGCCCGGCAGGCCCATCACGGCGGCGGCGAGCCGGGCATCGAGGCGGCGGTCGGCCTGCACGTGGCTGCCCAACCCTGCCGGCAGGCCTTCGAAGCGAATCTCGACCTCTCCGCCGAGCGTGTCGCCGGAGGCGCGCGCCTTGTCGATCAACAGCGTCCAGGGGATGACGACGTTCGGGTCGGGTGTCAGGAAGCCTTCGCCGACCTCGTCGATCAGAGCCGTCAGCTCCGCGACGGCCGCCGTTTCGGGAATCGCGGCTTCCTGCGTTCCGATGCGCCGCACGAAGGCGGCCGAGGTCATGCCGAGTTCCGAGAGCAGGGCCCGGGCGGGCACGGAAAGCGCGCACCGCATCGCCGTTTCCCGGGCCGAGGCCCGCTCACGGATATCACGGATGTCGCCGGTTTCATACTTCAGCGCGCCGGCGAGGTCGGCATGGCCGGGCCGCGGTGCCGTGACGGGCTTCTCCCCTTCCGGTCGGGGCCCGAACACCTCCATCGCGGCGGCGTGTTTTGAATAGTCTTTATTATATATCGCCATCGAGATCGGGCTGCCGGTCGTGCGGCCGAACCTGATGCCCGAGAGGATCTCCACGGCGTCGCGTTCGATCGAGGCGGCGCGGCTGCCTCTTCCATAGCCGCTGAGGCGGCGGGTCAGGAGCTTTTTGAACGCAGCCTCGGCAACAAAAACCCCGGCCGGCATTCCCTCGAGAATGCCGACCAGGGCTTTTCCGTGCGACTCACCCGCGGTCAGCCAGCGCAGGGCAGCCATTCAGGGATTTTTGTGGGTGATGCCCACCCAGGCGCAGTAGTCTTTGTAGAGCTGTTCGGCCTTGGGACCGATCCTGGGCGAAAAATAGTGATTGAAATCGAAACAAATGAAACGGTCGACGAACGGCGCAGCGCCCTCGATCTGCCGGGCAAGAATCTCCATCGTCGTCGGTTCGGCTTCGAAATCCTCCGATAGGGGCGACGTGCGATGGAACACTTCGCAGTTTCCCCAGATCTGGATATCGAGTTCCCGGGCCGCCGAGGCGATCGGAGCCAGATCGTGTGGAATACGCGCGATCTGATTCGTGGTGCCGCCGACGCCGTCCTGCCAGGCGATGATGTCCACCTTCGCCTTCGCGAGCATCGACTTGAAATACTGCCTGAGCATCCAGGTCGGGAGCGATTTTGCCATTCCCGGGCGGGGGGTCGTGAACGGGGATATCATCACTTTCAGCTCGGGCTTCTCCGCCCGCGCGGCTTCGGCGATCGCGCCGTAGAAGGCACCCATCGAACCGGGAAGCGAGAGCGTGTTGTCCTCATAGGGAATATAGAGGCCCCGGAACGACGTGTATTCCTTGAACCGCCTCACCAGTTCGGTCGTGTATGCCGCCACCTTGACCCGCTCCTTCGCCAGGAAAAGCGGATTCAGCTTTTTCAGATACCAGCCCTCTTCGTCGAGCAGCGTTCCGATGAACACCTGCATCTTCAGTTCGTCCGCGACCTGCAAGATCAGTTCGACGGCGGGCGTCAGATCCACGCCGCTGCTTTTGGAGTATTGGGGGATGACGATGCGCATTCCGGCAGCGCGCATCGCTTCAAGCTCGCCGCGCCAGAATTCGAGGGAATTGTCGTTGTCGGATTCCCAGATCTGGAGGAAGGCGCCCGTAATGCGCGGCCTCATCGAAGTCGTCGCCAGCTCGACATCGGCGGTCTCGGCCACAGCCTCGTCCGTCGCATCGTTTCCCGTCACCACGACGTGGCCGGCATCGAATGGGCCGGCTGACGCAGAGATCAGCGTTACGAAAAGGAACATGGCGATGTAAGCGAATGTTGCCGCACACGATCGAATTTTCATGTATTTCCCCATTCTGACTGCATTTCCAGCTTCACTTCTCAAGATACTCTGATCCCGTCACCCCCGCAACACCGGGCGCATCGAGATATGCCCGCGTTTCCCCGAACAAATGCTTTTCGAAGATTTCATCGGGATGTTCTCAAAGGCATGTTCGTGGTTCGATACCTCACCACGAACCGAAATCATGATTTTATCCACAGGCTGCTAAGGGATGGGCGGAAACGTGCCGAAGATTCGAGAGAGTCAGAAAAATCGAAAAAAATGTCGTTTTTCCCTTCGGGGAGTCTTCGCGTTTGCCGATGTCCTGAGTAAGGATGAGCAAAACTATGCCTGTTCGAAACGAAATGCCGACACCGGAAGAAGCCGCGATGGTCGAGACACTGCTCGGCCGGCCGGCCAAGCTTCCCTACCGCATCGCGACTCGGTGCGGCGACGGCACGCCGCAAGTTCTGCAGGCGGATCCGGTGTATCAGGAAAACGGCCGGTGGAAGCCGTTTCCGACCTTCCTCTGGCTCGTCTGCCCACGCCTTCGCTACGAAGTGGCAAAACTCGAAGCGGCACAGGAGGTCCAGATGTTTTCCAAGCGACTTGCTGAAGATGCGGGGTTCCGGGAACGGTTTATCGAGGGGCAGCAGCTGCTGCAGAAGCAGCGTTGCGACCTGGCCGAGGAAATTGCGGGACATCCGCTTCCTGACGATGTCGAATCGGTGCTTTCGGCGACGAATATCGTCGGCAGCCGCAGCATGTTCGGGGTGAAATGTCTTCACGCGCACGTCGCCCAAAGCCTCAGTTTCGGTTCGAATCCCATCGGAGACGACGTCCTCGCGCGCGTCGGCCCGTGCGACAAGTCCATGAACTGCCGTCAGGTGGTTCCACCCCGGTCTCACGGAAAGGCAAAACGATGATACGCGGCATTTACACGTCGGCGTCCTCGATGCTGGTGGAGACGATCCGCCAGGACATGATCGCCAACAATCTTGCGAACGTCGACACCGTCGGTTACAAGCGCGACCAGGGGGTGTTCAAGGAACTGCCCACGATGGTGCTCAACCGCGTCAACGACGGCGAGCTGTATCCGCCGCGGCCCTTCGAGAAGGCGCCGAAGATCGGCAAGGTCGGAACCGGCGTCATCCTGGACGAGTCCTACACGGATTTTTCCCTCGGGAAGCTGCAGTTCACCGACAACGAGCTGGACTGCGCGCTCGAGAACGCCAAGGCCTTTTTCCTGATGGAGACGCCGAACGGCATCCGCTACTCGCGCGACGGGGTGTTCACGCTGAACCAGGACGGCTACCTCACGAACATGAACGGCGATTTCGTGATGGCCGAGCCCGAGCCACCGCGAAGCCTCGAGGACCGTCTTCTCGTGGGGGAAGACGGGACGCCGAACGCCGCGCTCGAGATCGCCCGCGTGCAGGTCGGGCCGACCGACAAGGTCACGCTCGACACCGAGGGCCGCGTGCTGGTGAACGGCGAGCCGCGATTCAGGCTCGTTCGCGGCATGGCCTCCGATCGCAAGGCGTTCCGCAAGGAGAACACGAACAATTTCACCCGCGCGTACGGCGACGTGCAGCGGGCGGACGGGAAGGTGAAGGTCGGCTACGTGGAAAAGCCGAACTTCAGTCTCGTCGAGGAAATGGTCAAGATGATCGAGGTCTCACGCGCCTATGAAGCGAATTCCAAGTGCATTCAGGCGCACGACTCCCTGCTCGACAAGGTCGTCAACTCCGTCGGGCCGACTCGCCGCTGATGAAACACAAGACGGGAGGTAACCAGCCATGATGCGTTCGCTGTGGTCCGCTTCGACCGGCATGAAGGGCCAGGAAATGAACATCGACGTCATTTCCAACAACCTGGCCAACGTCACGACAACGGGATTCAAGAAGGATCGCGTCGACTTCCAGGACCTGATCTACCAGACGCTCAAGGAGCCCGGGACGCCGATCTCGACGGGGAACAACTATCCCGTCGGCATCCAGCTCGGCCACGGCGTCCGGCCGGTCGCCATCACGAAGATTTTCACGCAGGGCGAGTTCCAGCAGAGCGACCAGCCTCTCGACGTCGTCATCACCGGCAAGGGCTTCTTCCAGGTGCAGCTGCCCAACGGCGACGTCGGCTACACACGCGACGGCGCATGGAAGCTCGACAGCAACGGCATGATCGTGACCAGCGACGGGTATTCCATACTGCCGAACATCACGATCCCTCAGGATGCGTTGGGCATCAACATCACGCCGTCGGGCATCGTCGCAGCGAAGATGCCGAACCAGGCCGATCTCCAGGTGCTCGGCCAGATCGAGACGGCGGATTTCATCAACCCGGCCGGCCTCAAGTCGATCGGCAGAAATCTGTTCACGCCCACCGGCAGCTCAGGCGAAGCGATCGTCGGCATTCCCGGCACCCAGGAACTCGGCGAGATCGAACAGGGCTACGTCGAAATGTCGAACGTGAAGGTCGTCGAGGAGATGGTGAACATGATCGTGGCGCAGCGCGCCTACGAAGCGAACTCCAAGACGATCCAGACGTCCGACTCGATGCTCCAGATCGCCAACAACCTGCGCCGCTGAGGAGCTTCTGACTGATGGCCCATCTTCGTCAGCCCACTGATTCCGGCTTCCTGAAGCCGGCTGCCCACCTCGCGGGAACGGCGCTGCTGGCCCTCTTCCTCTCGTTCGGCCCCGCCCCTCTACCGGCCCGGGCGGCGACATCGCCGATGTTGCCGGTGAAATCGACGGTTCTCGTCACCGACGGCCGCGTCGACGCGTCGATGCTGGTAGGAAGCGACGCCGCGCCGTCGGTGAAGGCGGCGCTGGCGAAAATCCCGGTCGGATTCATTTCGGAGCCGCTCGGCTCGATCACCCTCCACCGGAACGAGCTGAGCCGCAAACTGGGAAGCTTCGCGACGATGTTCGAGCTTCCGCAGCGCGTGCAGGTGCTGCGAAAAGGCGCGATGCTCTCCGGCGAGGAGATCGCAGCGAAGGTGCGCGAACTCTGCTACGAGCGCATCGAAAAGGACGTCGCCGGCGACGTTCAGGTCGATCTGTCGAATCTCCCGCGCCACGTCGTTCTGCCCGAACCGCCTGAAAGCTGGACGCTGACGCCGATGTCTTCCAACAAGCTCGGCATGAGGGTGTTTCAGCTCGAAGCCCGGTGCGGGGAAACGACGGTCCGGCAGATCATCCAGGCCGACGTTTCGAGAACCGTCCGGGTCGCCAAGCTCCGGCGGCTGGTGAAGCGAGGCGAATGCCTGTCGGCGAACGACCTGATCGAGGAAACGATCCGTCTGCGGAACGACCAGCCCAACCCGGTCGTGGCGATCGGCGAGGTGGTCGGAAAACAGCTGGCGAACTTCAAATCCCCCGGCACCATCGTCCGGGCAGGCGACCTGGCCTCGGCGTGCATCCCCGAACCGAAACAGAACACACTATCGAATATGACGCACGTGTCCGAGAATACCGACTCCGCCGACCACGCCGAATCACCGGCCCTCCCCGGCGAAACGGGCCCCGAGCCGGAGCCGATCGGGAATTCATCGGGCGAATATCTGGTTAAGAACGGAGAGCAGGTCGAATTCACGGTCAAGAGCGGCAGCCTCTGTCTGGTCGTCCCGGCGAAGGCGCTGCAGAACGGTCGCGCCGGGGAATCCATCAGGCTCCTCAACCTCCAGAACAAGCGCCCGATCAAGGGCATCATCACCGCGGAAGGAAAAGTGGAACATGTCGCGAACTAACGTTTCCCGCCTGCTCGTCGTCGTTCTCTTCGCCCTGGCGGCATCGACCGCCCCGGCGGCCTCGCTGTGGCTGAACGGCCGCGACCTGTATTCGTCCCAGGGCGCCCACGAGTTCAGGGCCGGCGACATCATCACCGTCGTGATCTCGGAAGAGGCGACAGCCCAGCAGGCGGCGACGACGAACGCGCAGGACGACGCGTCGGTCGAGGTGAAGTCGGAGCCGCAGATTCCCTTTTTCAAGAAAGTCGTCAGCGAGTTCATCGGGAAGAACGAGATCAAGAACGCCTGGAAGGGCAACGGCACGACGACCCGTTCCGGCAAGCTCGCCGGGACCGTCACGACGACGGTGATGGAAGTGTTGCCCAACGGCAACCTGCTTCTCGAAGGCAGCCGCTCGATCCGGGTCAACCGCGAAACGCAGATTCTGCGGGTGAAGGGCATCGCCCGGCCGCGGGACATCAACGCCAGCAACCAGGTCAAATCGAGTCTGCTCGCGAACGCAGAGATCAAATACGACGGCAAGGGATCGGTCGGCTCGACGCAGAAGCCGGGCCTGATGACCCAGATAACGCAGTTCGTTTTCTAACGCCTCCTCACTCGGTGAATCGGGCTTCCCTCGGGGGGGCCCGATTTTTTTCGGCCGAAAACGGCGTCCGGCTCTTCGGCAGGAGCGACCGCGTGCCGATACATTTACTGGAGCAGAGTATTTCGGCCCCGATCGATCATCTTGTTTTTCGAGGAACAGACCGTGAAACGATTTTCTGGTGGAAGATGCGGTTCGGTTGTCGCCCTGGCCCTGGCCGGCGTGCTGACGTTCGGCGACGTGTGCCCTGTATGGGCCGAGGCTCAGGTTCGCATCAAGGACATCGCCCGCATCAACACGGCCCGTGAGTATCAGGTTCTCGGATACGGTCTGGTGACAGGTCTCGACGGCACCGGCGACAAGACGGCCATGAGCACGGAAATGATGAAGGGCATGCTCCAGAACATGGGTATGGAGATCGACGCTTCGGCCATCCAGACGAAAAACTGCGCCGCCGTCATCGTGACGGGGATGCTTCCGGCGTTCGGCAGGACCGGTGAATCGTTCGACGTGACGGTCAGTTCGATCGGCGACTGCAAGAGCCTCCAGGGCGGCGTTCTGCTTCCGACGCTGCTGAAGGGCGGCAACGGCCAGGTGTATGCGGTCGCGCAGGGCAACATCTCGATCGGCGGGTTCCAGGCCGGAACGGCCGGCGGTGGGGGGGCTGGCGGGAATACCCCGCAGAAGAACCATCTCACGGTCGCGCAGATTCCGAACGGAGCCATCCAGGAGCAGGAAGTCGGAGACGTGTTCGGGCAGGACGGCTCGTTCAGCTTGGTTCTCCAGCGGAAGGACACGGCGCTTTCCCGCAAAGTGAAAGAGACGATCGAACGCAAGTTCGGCGAGGGCTGGGCGCGGATCTCCAACCCGGGCACCCTTGAATTGACGATTCCGAGCAGTTTCAAGGACGATCCGGTCAGCTTTGCGGCCGCTATCGACGAACTGACCCTGACGATCGAGGAGCCGAATCGCGTCGTCATCAACGAGCGCACGGGAACCGTCATCGTCGGCAACAAGGTGCGCATCAACAAGGTCGCCATTTCCCAGAGCGGCCTGAAGATCGAGATCGGCGACAATGCACAGCGCACCCCGGCAGGCGGCGGCGCAAAACAGCAGCCCAAAAGCGGAAGCCTCGTGGCGATACAGGGCGAAACGACGGTCGATGACCTCGTTACCGCCCTCAACAGTATCGGGGCATCCCCCAAGGACCTGATTGCGATCTTTCAAGCCATTGAAGCAGCTGGAGCCCTGAACGGCGAGCTCAAGATCATGTAACGCAGAAAAATTTTCCCGTGCCTTGATCTTTTCGGGAGGGTATGCTATGGTTTGTCGTCTTTTGCTTCCCCCCTCTCCCCAAAAGGGTTGTATCTTGGAAATTTTCCAGGAGATGAACGCATGATCAATATCGAGGATCGGGATCTCGCCAACCAGCACTTTGACCGCGGCCTGTCGTTCGACATGCGCGGCAAACTCACCGACGCCATCACCGAAATGGAGAAGGCCGTCAAGCTCGACCCCCTATTCGCCGAGGCGTATAACAAGCTCGGCGACTTCTACATGAAGAAGGGGCTCATCACGCAGGCCGTCGATATGTTCAAGAAGTCGAGCGAACTCAAGCCCGAGGTCGAGAACTCGCATTTCGATCTCGGGTGTGCCTATGCCCATCTCGGACGTCATTCCGAAGCGCTCTACGAGTTCCAGAAAGCGCTGAGCATCGACCCGAAGCATTTCGAGATCTACGGCCGCATGGGCCACGTGTATCTCGAGATGGCGATGTACGGCGAAGCGATCGAGAATCTGAAGCGGGCCCTCGTGAAAGATCCGGGCGACGTCATGGCCCGATTCATGCTCGGTCAGGCGCTGATGCAGGTGAACCACCCGATCGAGGCGATCCAGCAGTTCGAGAAGGTGATCGAGCATTACTCGAACCTGATCCGGTTCAAGAACCGGTATGCCGAGGGCCACTACTACATCGGCCGCAGCTATTTCTTCCTGCAGCAACACGAAAAGGCCGTCGAATACCTGCTCAAGGCCGTCGAATACGACACCGACGAGATCGATTTCCATTACAGCTTCGGCATGCTGTACAGCGATGCCGACGCGTTCTTCGCCCTCGCGGAAGCGCAGCAGGCGACGGGCGATTACGCCGGCGCCCGCGAGAACCTCCGCAAGGCCGTCGAGCTCGAGCCGAAGAACGAACGGTTCCGGGCCCTTCAGCAGAAACTGAGTTAGGAGCGTCGCTTGGAAAACATTCGCCGGTTGTCGGCCCCGTCGGGCGTTTCGGCCAAAGCCGCCGTGCCAGGCTACGACCGGCTGTCGGACGACAAGAAAAAAGAGCTGAAGAAGCTCGAAACAGCCTGCAACGACTTCGAATCGATCTTTGTCATGCAGATGATGAAGGAAATGAGGAAGACGGTGCACAAGACCGGTCTCGTAAGCGGCGGCATGGCGGAAAATATATTCACCGATATGCTAGACCAGGAACGGTCGAAGAACGCACCGGTCGGCGTCGGACAAATTCTGTTTAAGGAACTGGCACGCGCCATTGTCCCGCCGACGAGAAAACCCCGCTGATTCCGGGAAGGATACATCGATGCAACAGGTCACCGCGCCAATTCACCCGTCTGAACCCACGAAAGGGGAAACCGTTGTGGACGAGTCCGCCCTGACGTATCTCAAACTCTGCGAAGAGCCTGTCAAGGGCCTTCGGCTGATCGCCAAGGAGTTCAACATCCTCGGCGCAGAGAAAATGAAAAAGGACCAGATGATCCGGGCCATCCTCCGCGAGCATCTGAACCGTCAGGGCCTCGCCCTCTCCGAAGGCACTCTCGAGGTGCTGCCGGACGGCTACGGGTTCATCCGCACCCGCAGCTACATCCAGAACGACGACGACGTCTACGTCTCCCCGTCGCAACTCAAGCGGTTCGGCCTGATGAACGGCGATCACGTCATCGCCCAGGTGCGCCTGCCGAAAGATGACGAGAGCTACCATTCGCTCCTGCGCATCGAAGCGGTGAACGGCCTCAGCCTCGAGCATCTGTCGAAGCGCAAGAATTTCGAAGACGGCGTGCCGGTCTTCCCGACGAACCGGTTCACCCTCGAAACGAGCGACCTCGATACGTCGATGCGGGTCTTCGACCTCATCTGCCCCATCGGAAAAGGCCAGCGCGGCCTGATCGTCGCCCCCCCGAAAGCCGGCAAGACGGTTCTGCTCAAGAAGCTCGCCAACGCGATCATCGCGAACCATCCCGAAGTCCTGATGCTGATTCTGCTGATCGACGAGCGGCCCGAGGAAGTCACAGACATGCGCCGCTCGGTCGATGCCGAAGTCGTCGCTTCGACGTTCGACGAACATATCAGCCACCATATAAAAGTATCCGAACTGCTCCTGGAAAAGGCGAAACGGTACGTCGAGCTCGGGCGCGACGTCGTGATCCTGCTCGACTCGATCACGCGGCTGGCCCGCGCCTACAACATCTCGGTTCCGTCGGCCGGCCAGACCCTCACCGGCGGCGTGAACCCGTTCGCCCTTCACAAGCCGAAGCGCTTCCTGGGCGCGGCCCGCCAGATCGAAGGCGGCGGCAGCCTGACGGTCATCGCCACGGCGCTGATCGACACCGGTTCCAAGATGGACGAAGTCATCTTCGAGGAGTTCAAGGGCACCGGCAACATGGAGCTGCACCTCGACCGCAAGCTGTTCAACAAGCGCGTCTTCCCCTGCATCGACGTGAAGATGTCCGGCACGCGCAAGGAAGAGCTGCTGATGAACGCCGAAGACCTCAACAAGGTCATCATTCTACGACGAGCCTTCGAGGAGAAGGGGAACCAGGAAGTCATCGAAATGCTCGTGAAGAGCATTTCGGCCACGAAGAGCAACGCCGAGTTCCTCTCGCTGATCAACCCGAACTACAAAGGCTCAGGGAAGAGCGGCAGCTGATGCAGGAACCCGTTATCCGCCCCTTGCCCGGCCGCGTACGGTATGCGCTGATTCTGGTCGCGTTCATCGGCCTCCAGATCCTGCCGCCCGATCCGGCCGTTTCGTCGTTCGAGGCGAAAGGGACGTTTTCCGTGACGCCGCTCTGGCGGCTTGTAGCCTCGGAACTCTTCCGGCTGGCCCGCCGCCATGCGCCCACCCTGGATGAGACGCTGATGGCGCTCGCCGGCGAGCAGGACGGCGGCGCGAAAAATACGAAAAGCTATAAAATAGCGAGCGTCTCCAGCCGCCAGTATTCCGACTCGGATCTCTTCTGGCCGGTGAACGGGGAGATTTCGTCCGGCTTCGGCATGCGCAGGCACCCGATCACCCGGCGCTCCTCCTTCCATACCGGCATCGACATCCGGTCGATGAACGGCACGCCCATCGCCTGTCCGATCGACGGGATCGTCGTTTCGGCCAGCCGGGCCGGCGCCATGGGCCGGGAAGTCCGCATTCAGAGCGGTAACATGACCCTCGTGTTCGGCCACCTTTCCGCATACCGGTGCAAGGTCGGCCAGCGAATTCGCGCGGGACAGCTTCTCGGCCTGGTCGGCAGCTCCGGACGCACGACGGGGCCGCACCTGCATTTCGCCATCAAACACGACGGCCGCTGGGTCAACCCGCTGCCGTATCTTACGGCGCGACGCCTTGCCAGCCGTTGAGAAGGCTGGTTCGGAGCGAACCGGCATGACCGGCTCTCGACGGGAGGCGCACGCGAAGAATCTCGCGTTCCTGCTCCTTTTCGCCGCGTGCTGCGCCGCCGACGCCGTCGAACCGGCACACCCTCTCGAGCCGCGCGGACTCCACGAGGCCGCGGCGATTTCCGAAAACGCCCTCACGGCGTATGAGAACGGTTATCGGCATTACCGCGCCGGACGGTTCAGCGACGCGATGCGTTGTTTCCAGGAGGCGCTCAAGCGCGAACCGAACCTCTTGAAGGCCCATTACTGGCTAGGCAAGGTGTATCGCGAAATGGGACGACTGCGCGAAGCCGACTTCCACTGGGAGGAAGTGCTGAGACTTCAGAAACTCGTCCGAGAGCGGCGCGAAGCGCTGAGCGTCCAGACGAACGAGTATCCGGCGCTCAGCCAGTTGAAACAAACACGGAAGCGCGAGGAGGAAGCCGAAGAGTCGTTCCAGGAGGGAAAACACCTTCTCAAGGAAGGCCACTGGGAAGGCGCGGTCGCCTGCATCAAGAAGGCAGTCGGGCTGTATCCCGCGAATCCCGACTACCAGAAACTCCTCGCCCGTCTTCTGTGGGACCGCAACGACCGCCAGGCCAGCGCGAAAACCTACGTCGACATGCTCGATCTGCACCGGGACACGGATCGGGACCTCGTCGAAGAAGCGACCGACCGGCTCGTGAAGGCTGGCTGGCACAAAGAAGCGGCCCGTATTCTTCGGGAGGCCACGCGACGTTTTTCCGGCGATGCCGTCTTCCAGCAACGGCTTTCTTCGATCGAGGATCGCGGCGATGCGAAGCCGGTCTCATCCGGCACCGTCATCGACCGCTCGCGCGGACTGGCGATTCTGGATATCGGGCTTGAATCCGGGCTGACACTTGCCGATGAATATACATTGAAGCTGCGTTCGTTCCGGCCCGGCGAGTCGATTACCGACCCGAAGACCGGCCGGGTCATCGGGCGGCACCCCGACACGGTGACGGCAGATCTGCTGGTGACCAAGGTGTTCGCACGATCGTGCTGGGCATTGATCCGACAGGATCACGGACGCGGCGTGAAAGCGGGTGATTTGATTGAAGTCCAAAGCGGCGAGCGGTGACGGCACCAAGCTGATAGCGGCCAACAAACGGGCGTTCCACGAGTATTTCATTCTCGACAAGCTCGAAGTCGGCATCGTCCTCGTCGGCTCGGAGCTCCGCCCCTGCCGGGAAGGCCGGGTCAACCTCAAGGACGGGTATGCCGAGGCCGAGAACGGCCAGTTATGGCTGAACGAAGTCCACATCGGCTCGAACCCCTTCTCGAACAGGCTCGATCATGCCCCACTGCGCCGCAGGCGCCTGCTCGCGCACAAGCGCGAGATCCTGAAGCTTCAACAGAAACTGAAAGTCACCGGACACACCCTCATTCCGCTCCGGATGTATTTCAAGAAAGGGAACGTCAAGGTCGAGCTGGGCCTGGCCAAAGGCAAAGCCCAGTATGACAAGCGGGAAACGATCGCGAAGAAAGACCTGAAGCGCGAGCTCGACCGCGAGATGAGCGAGAGAAGGCGATGATATCGAACCGTTTCCGGCGCTCCTGGCGCCATACCCTTGCCGCGGGCGCGGCGGTCGTCCTGTTCATGGCCGGGCCCTCGTTCGCCCAGGAAAACGAGCGCTCGAAGGGCTACATCAACGCCCGCGAGTTCGCCGAATCGCAGGGAATCGCGTACCAATGGTTTCCCATGCAGAAAACCCTCGTGCTGACCCGCGGCGGCCGGACGATGCGCCTGACGGTGGGCAAAACCGATGCGCTGGTCAACGAACAGCCGTTCGCCCTTCCCTCGCCGCCGGTCCTGGAGAACGGGCAGGTGATCGTCCCGGCAAGATCGATCATCAATGCGTTCGCTTCCCAGCAGGCCTCACAGAAGCCTCTCCTGACGAAACCGCCGCAGGTGAAGATCGAAAGTCCCGAAGAGACGACAGAGGAAGAAGAATCGGATGAACTCGGCCCGGACACCCCCGCCGACGAAACCCCCGCCTTGCAACCGGCGCAGCAGCGGCCTGCGGCCCCGCCCCCCCCTGTCGTTCTGACAACCGCCCCGGCGGAGGAGCCGACGGTCGAGGAAGAGAAGGTCTCGACGCTCGTAACCGTCCGTCATTCGGTTCGTGAAGATCATACCCGCGTCGTGCTGGAGTTCGACGGCCCGATGCAGTTCACGACCGAAAATCTGGGGAAAGGCAAGCTCAAGCTTCGCATCAACGGCTGCCGGAACATCATCCCCACGAAGCGGTCGAATCCGGCAGGTCGCGACCTGAAGAGCGTCACCTTCCACGCGGGCCCCGACCGGAAAGGCCTCGTCGTGAATTTCGACGCCGTTTCCGGAGAATCCCCTCCGGTCATCGAAACGGTTGCCAATCCGTACCGGATCGTGCTGTCCTTCAAGGCTCCCCCCGATATCCTGGCCTCCGCCTCACAGAAACTGGCGGCTGCAAGCGAAACGACCGAAGTGCCGCCGAAACCAGCTTCGGCAGCGGCTGCGATTCCGGCGTCCGCATCCGGCCAGGTCGCGGCGGCCCCGTCGCTCCCCCCGGAGCCCGTCAAAGCAGAAAAACCCGGGACGACGGAGCCCGCCCAGGCAGAGCCTCCCGCGCGCGAACCGGCAAAGAACGTCAAAATCGACGTTCCTCTCGAGACGCTGACGCGAACGGTGTTCACGGGGCGAGCAATCGTCATCGATCCGGGCCACGGCGGCTCGGATATGGGGGTCACCGCGAACGGCCTCTCCCCGGAAAAGGAAATCACGCTCTCCATCGCCGCGAAACTCAGGCAGACGCTACGCCAGATGGGTTTCAACGCCTACCTCCTGCGTTCCCAGGACACGACGATGTCGCCCGCCGACAGGCTCGCTGCGGCGAACAAGGCCGGGGGCGACCTGGTCATTTCCCTTCACGTCGGAGGCTCTTCGGACGAAACGATCGAGGGAGCAGCCTGCTTCAGCTACGACAGCGCAGGCATCACGTTCGAAGGAGAGTCCGGCGGAAAGATTTCCCCGCATACGGTCTACGGAGACTGGGCGAAATCGACCCGTTTCGATCTGGCGCGCTTCCTGTCGGGAAAAATTCGCGATCGGCTCGTCCAGCACCTCTCGGCCCGGGATCGGGGCGTCAGGCCCCTCCCGCTTCTTCCCCTCAGGTTCATGGTCTACCCCGCCGTGCTGGTGGAAGTGGGGATGCTCTCGAATCCCACGGAAGGGCCGAAACTTAGCACCAGCGCATATCAGGAAGCCGCGGCGCGTTCCATCGCCAATGGGATCGTCGACTTTTTCAACAGCATCAAGCTGAATCCGTAAACGGAGGCCGGGAATGCAGCCAGTCATCAAAAAGCGTCAGCGGCATCAACCCGAGAATTTTCTCTTCATCCTGATGGGTTTGATTCTCATGGGGCTTCTGATATCGGGATACTTCCTGTTCGTCGACAAGGTTCTGCCCAGCCTGACGGGGACGTCCGGAAGTCCGGATCCGTCTCAGACGGCAACCAGATCAGGATCGGAGAGTTCCTCGGCGGGGAGCGCCGAAACAGTCATCCCCGAAGGGGAAGGAATGGCCGTGACGCTGTATTTCGGAGCACGCGGCGGCGAGCATCTCGTGAGGGAAGTACGGAAAATTCCCGAGCAGAAGATGCTTCTGAATCAGGCCACGGATCTGGTCAAAGAACTCATCAAAGGCCCGTTTTCGCAGGGATCGCGTGCGTTGATTCCGGGGGGCACCCAGCTTCGATCGCTCTTCTACAGCCAGGGCACCTTTTACGTCGATTTTTCGAAAGAATTCGCGGAAATGCATCCCGGAGGAGCTATCGAAGAGACCTTGACGCTGTATTCCGTCGTCAACACTCTGACCGAACTCGATCGGAAGGCCCGGGTCAGATTTCTCATCAACGGTCTGGAGCAGGAAACGCTGAAAGGCCATGCAGGCCTGAAGAACGCTTTTTCGAGATACGAGCAGCTCCTGCTCTCTCCCGGGTCATGAGCCGCAAACACGAAACAGCCCCGGCTTCAAAAAAAGCCGGGGCCGCAGTGAACGCCTGATATGGAATCAACCGCCGTAGGTGGAGCTGGCACATCCATGATTCGGATAGCAATGAACCTTCTTCTCATCTGTAGAGGGGAGCCATTGATACGTGCCCCCCGAGGGGCAGACAGGGAGAGAATTCCCGACGAGGAGAGGTTTCAGATCATCGATCGTTCCGGGAAATTCCCCGCGTTCGGTATTGTACAACTCGGTCATGCGGGTGAGCAGGGATGAGTTTTCCCAGCACTTGTTCTGCCGGGCTCGCTCGCGGACCCTGTTGAAATGAGGAAGTGCGATGGCCGCCAGAACTCCGATGATCGCGATGACGATCATCAGTTCGATGAGCGTGAAGCCTTTTCTTTTCATAGAAATCTTCTCCTAACCCAAGTATACTGCTTCCATAGAGATTTGCAAGAAAACAATCACCGGGGGCTTTGGTTGCAATTGCCCCAGAGGATACATATAATGAAAATCATGAACCGGCTGACACCGCTCGTCGTATCACTTCTCGCCTTGGGCTTGATGACCGGATGCGTGCCCGACAAGTATGGATTCTCTACTGAATTCGGCAAACCCGGCTCCGGGAGAGGGGAATTTCTCAGCCCCGCCGACATGGATCTCAGCCCGGACGGCGATCTGGTCATTTCCGATTCCGGAAACAACAGAATCCAGGTCGTATCGCCGAAGAACGGTGCCTATAAACTGGCCTTCGGCGAGTATGGCACGAGCGGCTTCAAGATATCCGGCATTGCCGGCTGCGGCGTGAATCCCCTTACCGGCGACATCTGGGTGTGCGACATGCGCGGAAACAAGCTGGTGAAGTTCTCGAAGACGGGCGCCCCTCTTCTGAAAGTCGACAAGAAGATGAAGTCGCCCATCGACGTCGCCATCGACAGGCAGGGCAACATTTATGTCCTAATGTCCAAACAGGCCGATATCGTCAAGTTTGACGGCTTCGGAAACCACATCGGGAATATCGGAGGAACCGGCAAGACGGCCCTCGTGTTCCCCACGTCCATCACCGCCCGGGAAGACGCGCTGTATGTGACCGATTACGGCGGCAAACGCATCCTCAAAATGAGCCTCACCGGCGAACTCATCAAGGAATACACGAAGAAAGGCGAGTATGAAGATCTGAAGGGACCGTCCAACATCTTCATCGACTCCCGCGGAAATCTCCTCGTTCTCGATATGGGCGAGGTTCCGATCGCCATTCTCGCCCCCGACGGACAGCTTCTTTCGAAAATCGGGGAGTTCGGTAACGAGAAAGGGCAGTTTTTGTATCCCCGGGGCATCGTCTCCACGTCGAACGGCGAGATTTTTGTGCTCGACAACAGCCGCAACTGCGTTCTGACGTTCAAAAATGCATCGAAATAGCGGAATTGTCCAGCAGGCCATATGTCCCTTTTCCGTTCGCTTCTGACGTTTGGGATTCTATTCGGAATCGCTGCAATAGGGTTTCTGGCCGGAGGATTTCTCTGGTTTCACGAGCAAACCCTGTCCCGCGGCTCATCGTCGCGGAATGCGGCCCCGATCGACATCGAGATAAAACCCGGCAACGCTCCCAAGGAAATCGCTTCCCGTCTGAAAAGCGGCGGCATCATCCGGAGCGCATTCGTCTTCCGCTTTTTGAGTTCTCTCTACGGTGTCGATACGCGGCTGAAACCCGGAAAATACAGTTTCAACGGCACGGAATCCGTCGAAGACATCCTGAAAGCCCTGATCAAAGGTCGGGAAGAGCTGGTTCGCGTCACCATTCCCGAGGGTTTAACGCTGGCGGCGATATCCCAGTTGATCGAAAAAGCCGGTATAGCGTCTTCGGCGGCGTTTCTCGAATTGACGCGCTCCAAGCGCATCTCGGACGCCTTTTTCGGAGATTGGGGGACTCTTCCTTCCCTGGAAGGCATGGCCTTTCCCGAAACGTACGCCTTTTCCAAAGGCGTCGACGTCGAGGAGGTGCTCTCCACGATGCTCCGCATGACCCGCGACAGGGTCGACCGTCTTATCGCCGGGCCCAAAACAAGTTCGGGCCTGACGAAGTATGAAGCCTGCATCCTCGCTTCGATCGTCGAGCGAGAGGCGAAACTCGCCTCCGAGAGGCCGCTGGTGGCCTCCGTGTTTCTGAATCGCCTTCGGAGCGGCATGCGCCTGGAATCCTGCGCAACGGTCCAGTTCGCCCTCCCCGAGCATAAGGAGCGGCTTACGTTCGATGACCTGAAAATTATCTCTCCTTTCAACACCTATCAGATCAACGGCCTTCCGCCCACGCCGATATCAAATTTCGGCGCGTCCGCCCTGGCGGCAGTGGCATCTCCGGCAGTCACCGATTACCTTTTTTTCGTCTCGGACGCGGCGGAGGGCCACCGATTCTCCACCACGCTGGCAGAACATGAACGATCGCGAAAAGACTTTTTCCAGATCAGAAAGAAAAAAAACCGGTAATGAGTCCTTGTCATTCCATGAAAATTGCGCTCCGCCTCCTCGTTCTGGGACTTCTTCTCGCGGTTCCCGGTTTTTGCGGCGAGTCGCGAATCGTCTCACTGGCACCGGAAATAACGGAATTTCTGCTGGAATTGGGAGGAGGAAGCTCGATCGTCGGCGTCTCGGATTCCTGCTCACTTCCTGCCGATGCCTCGCTCATTCCCCGCATCGGGACTGTCGAACTGAACATGGAGCGGCTTGTCAGGCTCAAGCCAACGGCCATCCTCGATCTGAACGGGGCCCACAGACGATACGAACTGCTCTTTCGCCAGTTATCCCTGAGATACGTGAATATCGGAATCGATCAACTGGCCGACATTCCCTCCGCCGCCGTTCGTCTCTCGAACGAACTCGGAACTCCCGATCGCGGCACGGCATTCACAGCCACATGGGAACGGCAATTATCCCGCCTTGTCTCGAAACACGCTCATCCCAAACCGAGGGTCTATATCGAGACCTGGGATGCTCCCCTTCAATCCGCCACGGAAAAAAGCTTCATCGGACAGCTCGTCCAGCTCGCCGGCGGTGAAAACGTCATCAGCGATTCCTCCAACAGATACCCGGTCGTCACGGACATTCAGATCATCACAAGCAATCCGGAAGTCATTTTCATCGCCTACCCGATCGGTGATATTTCCAGAATCAGTTCGCGGCCAGGGTGGGGGGACATAGACGCCGTCAGAAAAAAGCGCGTGTATCAACTCGGCGACGAACAAAACCGGCTTGGCTCAGCCGCGCTGAAAAATCTTTTGGCCCTCTCCAATCTACTAAGAACCAAATAACATTATTATTATTCTGTCTTATTTATCACTAATTCGATAAACTCCTACTCGATTCTGGTTGCTTCTTGCTGCAGAATCAAGGAGTTACCCGTTTTCCGAGGAGAGATACGAACAAGGGACGCAATATGAACATAGCCACGAAAGGCCGGGCAAAGGCGGCTACAATTTTCCGATCATGCATTCTGTGGGCAGGCGTCCTTTTCATGCTCGGCGCCGCCCCGCCCCCTGTTTTTTGTATAGAGACGTCTGCAAAGACCGCAACAAATGCGGCGGCGACGGGAACGGCGGCCACGTCCGGCGCGAAGCAACCGGAAACAGCTTCTCGACAAGAAGCATCGCTAACCATCGATGTTGCGACAACCACGACCAGATTCATCTTTCACGTTCCCCGAGCCGGTTGCGTATCGATTCAAAGCCGATCGAAGACGAAAAGGCAAAACGACCGACTTTGGGGGCCGTTCTGGTGCGAGCCGGGGCGATACGTTGCAACTCTTCCCACGGATCTCGTATCGGGGCGGAAGGGAATCCTCGAAGTCTTTTCGGTTTCCCTCGCGCCGACCTTGGTCATCGGACGCTCGGGGAAAGGGGAACGTCAATTCATCAGGCCGATGGGTCTGGGGTGGGATGCGACGTCCAGAGAACTCTACATTGCGGACACAGGAAATGACCGCATCGTTCGGCTCAGCTCCGACGGGAGGTTCGTTTCCCAGTATGGCGGGTTCGGCGTTGCGTTCGGCGACTCTTCGGAAGAGCGGGAAGACAGTCTTGACGAGCCTTGGGACGTCGCCCCGGGCGGGTTTTCGAATTTTTACGTCAGCGACCAGAACAACAATCGGATCTGTGAGTTCGACGCCTACAAAAACTACCGGGGGACGACCTACCCTCGCGAAGGGGATCGTGCCTCCCGGTTAAATAAACCGCGAGGCATCATGGTCGACGGCGAGAACAACATCTGGCTGGTCGACAGCAGAGAAGACCGCGTGTTGAAGCTCACCCCCTCAGGCAACAAACTGTTCGAACTGGGCGGCTTCGGCTGGAGTTCCCAGAAATTCAAGGAACCGACCCAAGTCGCCGTCGACGACACCGGCCGCATCTTCGTCTGTGACCGGGGAAACGCCCGCATCGGCGTGTTCGACCGCCTCGGTTCTTACCTGAACGACATCAGGACCGGCCTGAAAAGTCCGACGGGAGTCGCCGTCGATCCCGACGGCCTCGTCCACGTCTGCGACGAGCGAACGAACGAAGTGCGCGTGTTTCTTCCCGGCGGGAAACTGTTGAGCAGTCTTCCGGGCGTATCGGAAACCGATCGTTTCCGGTATCCGGCGGATCTGGTCGCGATCTCGGACGTCGTCTACGTTCTCGACTCCGGGAACAATCGAATCGTCGTCCTAGAGCGGCGTAAAGACCGGCAGGAAACGCCTTGGCAGGTCGGCATCCCCATGATACAATGAGTCTTCCGACCGACACGGCCGGAGGGTTCCTACACTCAGAGTTCAGGGGGCACACGTTGATTCGTTCGATATTCCGGCTCGGGCTGAGCGCCGCTCTGGCCGTCGGTCTCACCTTTTCCCTCGGCGGCTGCAAAAAAGGCAACCGGCAGGAGAAGCAGCGCTTCAAACTGCACATGACCGACGAAGTCAAAAACACTCCCTTGTCGCAGCTTCTTCCGAAGACCAATGTCAAGACCGGCAAACGCATCGCGGAAGTCGATGATAAGGTCAAAAACGATTACATGTACGGCACTCTCGCCGGGCAGTATGGAAAGTATCCGACGGCGGTCACGTATCTCAAGGCCGCCCTGGCCCGCGAGCCGAAACTCGTCGACGCGCATCACAACCTGGGACTCGCCTATTACAAGATGGGCCGGGTCGACGATGCGATAAGGGAATGGGCCCAAACCCTGCGCCTCGACCCTACGTATGACGAGACGTATTACAACATCGCGATTTTCCTGCTCGACAACGGACGCAAGGCCGATGCCCAAACGGCCCTCACCAGGTGCATTCAGGCGAACCAGTTTCACCTGAAAGCCCGTTTCGCTCTCGGCAAGCTCGCCCAGCAGGAGGGCAAAAACCAGGAAGCGATCAGGCATTTCCGCGCCTACCAGATGCGCGACCGCGGCGATCTCAAGGTTCACCTGGCCCTCGGCGAACTGTATCTGCTCGAAAACCAGGTCGATGCCTCGCTCAAGGAGTTCGAATCCGCCGCACGTATCGACGACAAGAACCCCACCGTCCACTACCAGCTCGGCGTCGCCTACCATCGGCGCGGCCAGCTCGATCAGGCCATCTTCCAGTACAAGCGCACGACCGAACTCGCTCCCGACCACGTTCATGCCTACATCAACCTGGGCGACGTCTACAGTTACCGCAAGGAGTATGCTTCGGCTCTGGCCGCCTACAACGCGGCGCTCGGCATCGATTCGACCAACGTCTACGCGCAGAAGAAGGCGGCCCAGGTGGAAAAGAAGCTCCTGGAAAAGGACCAGTGATCCACGCCAAAGCCCGGACAGGCATGATCGGGCCGCGCCCCCCCGGTGGTGAGCCCGACGCCGTCGATGCCGTGAAGCGGGAGATTCTCAAGGATCGTCTTGCGTTGTCGGACGTCGAGGCGATCGACCTGTTGAACCGTCTCAAGGCCGACGCCGCGAAACAGCTGGGCGTCCCTCCTTCCACCATCGAGATCGATTTCGAGTTTTACGGACGCGAACTCGATTTCACCATCACCGCCAACATGCAGAATCTTCCACCGACCAGGAGCACCAGATCATGACCACCGGCATTCCCGGCATCACCCATTGGGACCTCCTGAGCGTCGAGAAGCCGTCGCGCTACATCGGCGGCGAGATGAACCAGGCGCCCGGCAAGCCCGGCGCGGCGCTGCGGGCATGCCTCGCGTTTCCGGACGTCTACGAACTCGGCATGTCGAATATCGCGATCAAAATATTATATGAAATATTGAATGAGATCCCCGACATAGCCTGCGAGCGCGTTTTTTCGCCCTGGGTCGATTTCGAAGACCTCCTGCGGCGGAAAGGACTTCCGCTGTATTCCCTCGAGACGAAACGGCCGCTTTCCGAGTTCGACGTGCTGGGAATCACCCTGCCGTATGAGATGACGTTTACGAACGTCGTCAACCTTCTCGAGCTCGGGGGCATACCGGTCGACCGACGCGACCGCACCGACGGAACGTTCGTCATCGCGGGCGGTCCCTCGGCCTCGAACCCCCTGCCGGTCGCCGATTTCTTCGATGCGATCCTGATCGGCGACGGCGAGGAGGCGCTCCCGGAACTCTGCGAGCTGATCAAGCAGTCGAAGAACCAGCACGTGGTCCGGCCGAAGGTGCTCGCAGCAATCTCCGAACTCGAGGGCTTCTGGGTCCCGGCGTTTCCGAAACCGGTGAAGCGCCGAGTCTTCAAGGGATTCGGCGCGTCGCGACCGCCGCTGACGCCGGTGGTTCCGCACATCGAGGCGATTCACAGCCGGGCGCCCCTCGAGATCTTCCGGGGCTGCATCCAGGGCTGCCGGTTCTGCAACGCCGGCTTCTTCTACCGGCCGAAGCGGGAACGGCCGGCTTCCGCCCTGATCGATTGCGGGCGGAGTCTTCTGGCCAACACCGGCAACGAGTCGCTGGGCCTCGTGTCGCTTTCGACGTCCGATTACACGGCACTGTCCGAGCTGATCACGGGGCTGGATAAGCAGCGCATGTTTCCCGACCAGACACTCTCGGTGCCGTCCCTTCGCATGAACGACAAGACGCTCGCCCTGCTCGAGACCGTTCCCGAACTGAAGAAGGGCGGCCTCACCTTCGCGCCCGAGGCAGGAAGCCAGCGCCTGCGCGACATCATCAGCAAAAACATCACGGAAGAGGACATTCTCAAGGTCGTGGCCGCCACCCGAGAGTCCTGCTACCGGGTGATGAAGCTGTATTTCATGATGGGCCTCCCGTTCGAAACCGACGACGACCTCACCGCGATCGCGGAGCTGGTCGAAAAAATCGAAAACACGGCACGACGCGAGAAAATCAAAAAGGACATCAACATCAGCCTTTCCGGCTTCGTCCCGAAGCCGTTCACGCCGTTTCAGTGGGCGGGCCAGAACGACACGGAGACGCTGGATGCGAAGCGCCGGCATATCTGCAATGCGATGAAGAAGAGCCGTGCGCGCCTCTCGTGGCGGGACTCGTATCTCTGCCAGCTCGAAGGCGTTCTCGCGCGCGGGGACGAGCGGATCGGCGCGCTTCTGAAAGCCGCCCGGAAGCGCGGCTGCCGGTTTGACGGCTGGAGCGAGCATTTCCGCGCCGACGCATGGCGCGAGGCGTTCGCCGAGACCGGCATCGATCCCTCATCGTATACCCGCGAGCGACCGCTCTCCGAAATGCTGCCGTGGGAGTTCGTCGATTTCCGCACCCCGCGCGAGTATTTCGTGCGCGAGTACCGCGAGGCGGCCGGCCTCGCCGGAGTGCAACTGCCATGACCCAGAACAACCCGCTTCCGGAATACCGGTACCGTATCCATTACCGTCGCCACGGAAACTCGATCTACCTCGCCCATCTCGACGTCATGGAATCACTGCTGCGCGCACTGCGCAGGTCCGGGCTGCCGTATGCCCTTTCACAGGGCTGTCATGCGCGGCCCAAGAGCAGTTTCGGCCCTCCCCTCCCCCTCGGCCACGCCAGCAGGTGCGAGTTTTTCGACATGTATCTGCGCGAGGCGGTCGATCCCAGGGCGGTTGCGGCAGCCTTCGCAGGCCTGCTGCCGGACGGCATGGCGGTCACCCGTGCCGAGCCGGTCGCAATGAACGCCCCGATGCTGTCGGGGGATCACAAGGTCCGCTACCGTTTTCCGTTCGCCGCCGACGGAGCCGACATCATGGCGCGCGTCCGCGGATTTCTCTCCGATCCCGCCACGCCGATCGTCATCAGGCGCGGCAGGGAAGAACAGCGCTACGTCATCGGCACGGCGCTCCTGGCCATTCGCGAGGAGTCGGAAGACGGCGTTCCCGCTCTCGTCGCGGAATTTTCTCAGGGCGGCAAGGGGCAGCCGTCCGTTTCGAAGATCGTCACCGCGCTCGTCGAGCATCTCGGCGATGCGCGGGAAGCGCTGCTCGGCGTGGAGCGCATCTGCTTCATCGAATGACCGGGCGGCCGCAACCACTTTTTCTATTTCAAGGAGTATTGATTGTCCAAGCGAATTCTCATAAACAGCGGACCGTATGAAACGAGAGCCGCGCTGCTCGAAGACGGTCACGTCGTCGAGGTGTTCCACGAGATCCCCGATTCCGAAAAGATCGTAGGGTGCATTTTCAAGGGACGGGTTTCAAACATCCTTCCCGGCACCCAGTCGGCGTTCGTCGACATCGGCATCCAGAAGGATGCGTATCTCGCCCTCTCGGGCGTCGACACGGGCGGCGACGACGACGATCTGCAGGATGTGTTCCGCGCCCCGATCCAGCAACTCCTCAAGGTGGGGCAGGAGGTCATCCTGCAGATCCTGAAGGAGCCCACCGGGGCGAAAGGGCCCCGTTCGACGATGAACCTCTCGTTCCCCGGGCGGTATCTGGTGCTGACCCCGACCGTCGACCACATCGGCATTTCGCGACGCATCGGCCCGGACAGCGAGCGGGAGCGCATTCGGGCGATCGCGAAGAAGATCTGTCCCAAAGGAATGGGCATCATTTTCCGCACGGCGGCCGAAGGCCTCGAAGAGCGGGAACTCGCCGCCGATCTGAAGCTCCTGCTCCGTCTCTGGGAGCAGGTCGAACGGAAGATCAAGTCGTCTCCCCCGAAGACACTGCTCCATCGCGACATTCCCCTGCCGCTCAAGATCGTGCGCGAGTATTTCAACGACGACGTCGACCGATGCATCATCGACTCGGAGGACGCCTACCGCAACATCCTCGACATGTGCGACTTCCTCTCTCCGCTCCAGCGGGCGGGACTCGAAATGTACAAAGGCACCGCACCGATCTTCGAGGCTTACGGCATCGACCGCGAGATCGAGAACGCGCTCCAGCCGAAAATCGTGATGGAATCGGGCGCATCGCTAATCATCGAGCGCACCGAGGCGCTTTCCACGATCGACGTCAACTCGGGGCGTTTCGCCGGGGGCATCGACCTCGAGGAGACGGCGTTCAAGGTCAATCTCGAGGCGGCAAAGGAGATCGCGCGTCAGATCCGCCTCCGCAACCTGGCCGGGATGATCGTGATCGATTTCATCGACATGAGCGATGCCAAGCACCGCGCGAAGGTTCTCAAGGCGTTCCGCGAGGCCATGCGCAACGACCGGAACCGGCCGCACATCCTCGACTTCTCCGAACTGGGCCTCGTGCAGATGACCCGCCGGCGCACCTCACACACGCTCGAGGAGATCCTGAAAAGCCCCTGCCCCTGTTGCGGCGGGCGGCGGATGACCCTTTCGCTGACGACGCTGGTGAACCGCATCCGCACGAAGGTGCTGGAGGAGGCGGCTCGGTTCGAAACCCCGACGATCACCGTCAGGGCGCATCAGCAGGTGATCGACGCCCTGCGCGGCCCGGGCGAGTCCCGGCTGAAGGAGCTCGAGCAGCGGTGCGGCCGCAAGCTCGTGCTTCAGGCAACCTACGGTCTCGATCTCGAGACCTTCACCGTCGATACCGGTGCCGGCCGTGGCGGCGGGGAAGAGAAGCGAGACAGGCCGGCCGCGAAGGAGGCCGATGCCCGAGGCTCTGAACCGGGACCGTCGCGCCCGCGGCTGGACCAGAAGCCATCCGACGTCGGCAATGAGACCGCCAGGCGGGGCAGACGCCAGCGAGGGAGCCGCAGCGGAAGGCGAAAAGCCACTCCGGCGCAAGGATGAGGAAGCGAGGTTGACGTCGTGATGAAGAGGATCTGTGTCGTCCTAGGGCTTCTCTGCGTTTTCGCCGGGCCGGCGCCGGCCGTTCCGATCGAATACAAGCTGAAAGCGGGGTCGACCTACACCTACGAGGTCGTCCAACGCTCCACCGGCGAAGCAAGGTCGAACGATATCCGGACGTCACATCCCGCGGAGCGGACGTCGAAGCTGGAAATCACCGTCCTGGCATTCCGCGACGGCGTCTACGTGCTGGAAATCTCCTGCGGCGATCGCCGGCTGCGCCGTTATATGCGACCGAACGGGGCGATCATCGCCTCGCCGGGGGAAGCCGGTCCGATGCTGCCGCTGTTCGCGACGTTCGCCGACGGCGACTGGCAGACGGGCAAACCCCAGACCACGACGGCAACGGTCACGGTCGGCAGGGAAAGCGTCCCGGCCCGCTGGACCACGACCCTGGGCGGTCTCGACGGGTCGAAAAAGAAGGCGACGATCGCCATCGCCGGCGACGTGACGCTCCCAACCGACCGGGTGACGAGGCGGGCGCTGTCGGTCAAAGGCTCGATGGTCATGAATCTCGAAACCGGATGTCCGGAGAAGGCGGACTGGACCGTCTCCTACGAACTGGCATTCGCCAACAAGGAGATCGCGGTAACGCGGGAGCTGTGGACGATCCGCGAATCAACCTCGACATCCTGCAGGCTGACGGGGGTGAAACCATGAAAGGGGCGGCTCTCGGCTCATTTCTATTTCTCGCAGTATTCTTAGGCAGCTGTATCGCCGCTCCCGCGCTGGCGCAGCAGGCGCCGGCCTCTCCCGAGGCGCCGTTCACCGCATGGCTGATGAACAACGAGGCCCGCACCATGGCGATCCTCGCCGGCGACCGTCTGGTGGCGGAACGGTTGTCGCACCCCCTGGGCTTTCTCGGCGCCCCCTCCCTGCCCCCGTTCCGGGCGGAACTCGACCTCTGGAACATCCATCTGCAGTTTTACCGGTTCCTTCCCGAGGCGGTCGAGGTCGCGCGGCTCGCGCGGCGGTTCGGAAGCGGCGAATTCGCGAAAGTGTTCGAGCGGGCGTTTCCCGGGAACTGGGTCACCATGCCGATGATCGGTGTTCCCACCTTCAACGTGCGCGAACTGTCGCTTCCTCTCAATACGAGCTTCCGGGAAAGCGTGCTTGCCTGCATGGGCATCGACAAGAACCGCGACGCCGACCTCACCGAACGACTCAAGCGAAGCCAGGGCGGCATCAGCCCGGACGACCGGCGGTTGCTCGGCCAGTATCTCGAGACGTTTCTCGCCCTGTATCCGAACAACCGTTCCGTCCGGGCCATCGACGGGTTCCTCAAACACGGCATGAAGAAGAGCACCGCCCAGAGCGTCGCTTCCGCCCTTGGCCTCAACAACGCATCTGCGGCGGCCGAGGTCCTCGACTTCGAGGAAGCGGCCGGGAACGTTCCCGACACGGGCACGGCTTCGGCCGCGGAAGCGGGGACGCTGCCCGACGACGCCTTCGACATTCTGAAATGACGGCGCGAGCCGTCCGATCAGCCGCCGTCGGCGGCAACGGCGCCGGCAGGTTTTATATCAGCGGTTATAATAGTCCTTGAGATGGGCGCCGGCGGTCCTGAGTTTTTTCAGGGCCTTCTCCTCGATCTGGCGGACGCGCTCGCGCGTGATGTCCATGATGCGGCCGATCTCTTCCAGGGAGCGCGGAACGCCCGTATCGATGCCGAACCGCAGCTGGATGACCCGACGCTCCCGGTCGGAGAGGGAGCTGAGAACGTTTTCGATCTGTTCCTTGAGGAGAGTGTCGACGACGGCTTCTTCGGGACTCGCGGCGTCCGTGTCGGGAATGAAGTTTTCGAGAGTGCTGTCTTCCTTGTTGCTGACCGTCAACCCGAGCGAAACGGGCTCCTGGGTCTGCCTGATGACTTCCTCGATTTTCTCGATCGGCAGGCCGCTGCACTTCGAGATTTCCTCGATGGTCGGCTCCCGGCCGTGTTCCTGGGAAAACGTGCGGGTGGTCTTGCGGACCTTGTTCACGATCTCCATGATATAGACGGGAATTCTGATGACGCGCGACTGTTCGGCGAGTGCGCGGGTGATGGCCTGTCGGATCCACCAGGTGGAGTAGGTCGAGAATTTGTAGCCGAGCTCGTAGTTGAATTTTTCGACGGACCGCAGCAGACCGAGATTGCCTTCCTGGATCAGATCGAGGAACAGCAGGCCGCGATTCGTGTATTTTTTGGCGATGCTGACGACGAGCCGCAGGTTGGCTTCGACGAGCGCCTGTTTCGCCTCGGGATCGCCCGCCTTCGCGCGGGCGGCGAAATCGAGTTCCTCCTCCCGGGTTGCGAGCGAGAGTTTGCTGAGACGCTGGAGATAGAGTTTGACCGAGTCGTCAAAAATGGACTGCCGCTCTTCCTCTTCGTCGACATCGGGCTCGTTGACGTCTTCGGGCGGCGGAGGCAGTTCCTCGGCGTCCTCCTCTTCGGGTTTTGAAGGAACGGGAAGCTCGACCGGCGTTTCCTGAGCGACGCCGCGCCGGCCGCGTTTCTTCGGTTCGGCGTCGGTCTTGCCGGGGATCTCGGCGGGCTGTCGTTTTTTCTTCTCAGGCATCGATGGCGTCCTGTGCGACACGGAATTGTCCCATGGCCCTGAACTTGGCGTACCGCTTCTCGATCAGCTCGGCGGGCGACATCTTCAAGAGCCGCGGAAGATGCTCGTCGATGGCGCGGCGGATGGCCTCAGCCGTGACCTGCGGTTCGCGGTGCGCTCCTCCCAGGGGTTCGGGGAGTATGCCGTCTATTATACCCAATTCGAGAAGATTTTCAGACCGAATTTTCAGGGCGGCGGCGGCATCCTTCGCCTTCGCCGCGTCCTTCCAGAGAATCGCGGCGCACCCTTCGGCCGAAATGACCGAGTAGATAGCGTATTCGAGCATGAACACGCGGTCGCCGACCCCGAGCGCGAGCGCCCCGCCGCTTCCGCCCTCGCCGATGACGAAGCAGAGGATGGGCACCGAAATCTGGGACATTTCGGCGAGATTCCGGGCGATCGCCTCGCTCTGGCCGCGTTCTTCGGCGCCGATGCCGGGGAACGCGCCGGGCGTGTCGATGAGGACGACGACCGGCAGGTTGAACCGCTGGGCGAACTTCATCAGCCGCAATGCCTTGCGATATCCCTCGGGATGCGGCATGCCGAAGTTGCGATGCAGGTTCTCGTCGGTGTCATGGCCTTTCTGGTGGCCGATCAGCACGACGCGATGGCCGCCGATGAGGGCCGGACCTCCGACGATCGCCGGATCGTCGCCGAACAGGCGGTCGCCGTGCATCTCGACGAATTCGTCGCCGCAGAGCAGTTTCGCGTAATCGAGCGTCGAAGGCCTGTCGATGTGGCGGGCGACCTGCGTCACCTGCCACGGTTCGAGGCCCTTGAAAATTTCGGCCCGAACGGAACGGATCTTGTCGGCAATCGCATTGATTTCCTTCGAAAGGTCGATATGCCCGCCAACGGAGGTTTCCTGCAGTTCGATGAGCTGTTTTTCGAGTTCGAGGATCGGCCGTTCGAATTCCAGGTCACGCGCCATGCTGCACCTCCGCGGGGCCGAGAACGATGTTGAGGAAACGGGAAATCGTCTGTTTCAAGGTCCGCCTGTGGACGACCATATCCACCATCCCATGAGCGAGGAGAAATTCCGCACGCTGGAATCCATCGGGCAGCTTCTGGCGGATCGTCTGTTCGATGACGCGCGGGCCGGCAAAGCCGATCAGGGCGCCCGGCTCGGCGATGTTGATGTCGCCGAGGCTCGCGAAGCTCGCGGAAACGCCGCCCGTCGTCGGGTCGGTGAGGATGGAAATGTAGGGAACGTTCGCCGCGTTCATGCGTGCGACGGCCGCGGAGGTTTTCGCCATCTGCATCAGCGAGAAGATCCCTTCCTGCATGCGGGCCCCGCCCGAGGCCGAGACGACGATCGCGGGAATCCGCGTCTGCGCGGCCCTTTCGAGAAGTCTGGTAATCTTCTCGCCGACCACCGATCCCATGCTTCCGCCCATGAATTCGAAATCCATGACGCCGAGGAGGACGGGACGGCCGTCGAGACGGCCTTCGCCGATCGTGACGGCGTCGAATGAGTCGGTTTTCTTGAAGGCCTTTTTCAGGCGCTCCGGATAGGGGGCGGTATCGACGAACGACAGGGGGTCGACGGATTCGACCTCGCGATCGGTCTCGACGAACGAGGAACCGTCCGTCAGGAGGGCGATGCGGTCCCAGATCGGCATGCGCAGGTGTTGATCGCACTTCGAACAGATGTACAGGGCGCGCGCGAGATCTTTGGTGATGAGAACCGCGCCGCATGAAGGGCATTTTTCCCACAGTTCGGAGGGAACCTCCGACTTTCGCGGGCCAATCAGCCTCTCGAGGAAATTCATCCTCTGCTCTTTCGTTCTGACGTGCGTTCAGGCGTCATGAGCAGAGGTTATAACAGATTTTCCCGGCCATTTCAACCTGCGGGCGGGAGGAATGCGGAACGGCCGGCAGAACCACCTCTGCCGGCCGTCGCGGTTTCCCTGCAGGTCAGGGTTTCTTGAGGGTGAATGTCACTTCCTTCGATGTGTATTCGACATTTTCCGCATCCTTCGCGATCACGTAGACGGTGTAATCCATTTTCGTATACGAGAAGTTTGGTTCGACCGAGAAGGTCGTGGCGGGCGTCGAGAACTTGATCGGGGTTTCCTGGGAGGTGATATTGCCCATGGTATATTTTCGATAGAGGGTGCAGGTGGAAGCCGTTTTGGTCGTCCAGCTGATCTTGGCGGTGAATTCCTTGATGTCTTCGACCTTGATCTCGCCGAAAAACTCCTGGGAGGGCGAGCCGGTCGTCGTGCCCGTCGTGGTGGTCGTGGTCGTCGTCGCCGCGAGCGTCGTAAAGTTCAGCGTTGCCATGGATGCCGTGCTGGTCACGTTCCGGTTCTTGTCGGTCGCGATGATCTCGTACGAGTAGGTCGTATTGGCGAGAAGCCCGTTCACCGTATACTTATGCGAGGTCACGTATTCCGTGCTGACGGGAAACTCGAGGCGGTCTCCCTCCTTGGTCCGGACGATCAGGCGGCTGATGCAGGGTTCGTCGGTGGTCCAGCGGATGGTGACGGAGTACGGGGTGGTGTTCGCGACGATCCCCTTCACGATGGGCGGCGTCTTGTCGTCGAAGCCGGGAAGCCCGTTCGTGCCGTGGCACAGATAACAGAGGCTGGTGTCGGCATAACTGTGGTCGGGAATGCGGCTCTGGTCGGTGTGGCAACCGAAGCAGTCCCCCTGCTGCCATCCGGGGTGGTAATTGTTCAGGAGGGGGGCGTTGGTATGGTCCGTGTTTTCCCCGTCGCCCGGAACGCTGACGATCGGCGAGTCGATCACGCCCACGCCGGTGGTCTGGCCGTTGGTCGGCAGGGAGGTCGAGGTGCCCGACTGCTGGTAGGCGCCGAGAGGGTTGCCGGTGGAACCGCTCTCGTTCGTACTGTCGGAACACCCCAGGGACGTTATTGCAGCCGCCAGGACGAAAACGAAGAACGTGACGGAGCGTATAGGCAGCGTCTTGAATAGCTTCATGCGGGGCAGGACCTCCCATGCAGAGATCTTGAAATAGTTTGTCCTTCGGTGTATCGGCACGTCATGGCGAGTTCCTGAGACGAGAATTTCGCCTTTCCGCGGCAGCCGTTTCCGATGCCATTCTCTTGAAAGAGGCCTGTTTCTCGTTCCCGGTTCGTGTCGAAGGTTTGAAATACGAGCGGCTCTCGCCCCTTGGGCAGGCTCTGGATACGTTTCGCGAGGCCGGGGAAACGGCTGGCCGTCACCTTGCGGGACCCACCGGCAGACGTTTACGGGCCATTTTCACCATCACAGCGATCCGGCCCGGATCGTCCGGAAATATTTTTCTCGAAAAACTCATTCGGGATTCGACGCCGCGTGCCGAAAGCAGAAATGGCATCATACTACCTTCACGCCGGGGATGACCGAGCCATGAAGAAAATCACCGATTTCGCCCTGTGGAGCATTGCAACGGCGGGCACCGCCCTGCTGGTTGCCCTCGTGTATCCGCTGTTCCTCCTGAAGAATATCACGTATTATCTCCGGGCCCCGTCCGTTCTTCTGTACGCCGCCATTTTTTTTGTGCTCGACCGCGTCACCAAACTCGCCATCCTCGCCAATACCGGCGAACTGCCGATCCCGGTGATCAAGCAGTTCTTCACGCTCACGTTCGTGAAGAATCCCGGCGTCGCGTTCGGCTGGTTCCCCGACTGGAAGCTGCCGCCGATTCTGATGGCCCTCGTGATGGTCATCATCATCACCTATTACAGCTTCCAGCTGCCTGCAAAGGAGCGTCTCACGCGCTGGTCGCTCGCCCTGCTGGTCGGCGGGGCGCTGGGCAATCTTTACGACAGGGTGATCTACGGCTACGTCGTGGACTTTTTCCTGTTTCATCTCTGGAAATTTGATTTCCCGGTCTTCAACGTAGCCGACATCGCGATCGACCTAGGGGTCTTCCTCCTGTTCGTGGATATTTTCATGCTGAGTCAGGACGAACAGCAGAGCGAGGTGGAAGAGGCGGATCCGGCACCGCTCATGGCCTGAGCGACATGAAACCGATCCTCCTCGCCACGCCCTGGTTCAATGTCTACAGCTACGGGCTGTTTCTCGCGATCGGCTATACGATCGCCACCTTCTGGATCATCCGCGAAGCCGTCAGGAACGGCATGCCCGGTGAAACCATCTTCGACATGCTCCTGCTCCAGCTCGTCGTCGGCGTCTTCGGTGCGCGCCTGCTCTACGTATCCGAATACGGCGTCGGAACCGGCCCCGGAGCCGGATTTTTCGCGTTCGAGCGGGGAGGGTTGACCTTTTACGGAGCGGTCATCAGCAGTTTCGCGTTCGACATCCTGTATCTGAAATGGCTCCGCCTGCCGTTCTGGCGGGTGATGGACGCGGTCGGGTTCGGTCTGCCGCTCGGCATCGCGATCGCCCGCCTCGGCTGTTTCTTCAACGGGTGCTGTCACGGGATCGAGACCGGCCAGCCCTGGGGGGTCGTCTTCCCCCGGGTCGGCTACACCCCCGTACATCCCACCCAGATCTACGAATCCATCGCCTGTCTCGGGCTGTTCGTCACCCTTCAGCTGCTGCGGCGAAGGCGGCGGGCATACGGGGAAGTCATTCTCGCCACTCTCGGCGGATACGGCATCCTCCGGTTCTTCATCGAGTTCTGGCGGGGCGACAACCCGATCTTCGCCTTCCACATGACGCTGTCGCAGGTGCTCGGCATCGTCATCGCCCTTTGCGCCGCGGCCGGGATCGCCCTTTTGCGGCAGAGAACGGACATGCTCATCATCCCGTCGGGCGCGGCCGTCGAGATCACCTCGAAGTCCTCCCCCACCGGCGAGATCGAGCCGAAACAGTCGGACTCCTCCGGGAACGCTCCCCGAGAGTGAATGCGTGAGCATGTTCGGCTTCCAGATCCATCCCTACGGCATTCTCCTCGCGCTGGCGTTCGCCGGAGGCATCGGGCTGGCGCTTTTCCACGGCAGACGACTCGGCATCACCCCGGAACGTATCATTGACCTCGCGATCGTGTTCATGTTCTCCGCGATGTTCGGCTCGAGAGTGCTGTATATCATCCTCTATCCGCAACAGTTCGAGAGCGTCTGGGCCTGGTTCGCGCTCACCCGCGGGGGACTCGTCTTCTACGGGGGGTTTCTCGCGACCGCGCCGGCGGTGATCCTGTTCGGCCTCCATCACCGCATCAGCCTGAGAATCCTCGGCGACCTCATCGCCCCGTGCCTGGCCATCGGCCACACCGTTGGCCGGATCGGCTGTTTCGTCAACGGGTGCTGCTACGGCGCGCCGACCGAGCTGCCCTGGGGCTGCAGGTTCGCAACCGCCGGCGACACGCTGGCGAGGCATCCGACGCAGCTGTACGAGGCTGCGTTTCTTTGTACGGCGCTGGTCACGACGCATCTTCTGCTGACGAAGCGGGCGACAACGGGAAAGCCGGCCGCTGGTTTCATCTGGGGAGGATACATGACGTCGTACGGCCTGTTCCGATTCATGATAGAATTTCTTCGCGACGATGATCGGGGCGGCTTCTTCACCCCGCTGCATCTGTCGATATCCCAGCTGGTCGGTCTCGGCGCCGTGGCGGCAGGTCTCATCTGGCTCTTCATCTGCTCGCGTCGGGCACCGCCGGCCTCGCCGGCCGGTTTTTCCGGCACGAATGGAGCGATCACGACATGACCCCGATTCTCGAATTCACCCTCGCCCCCGAAGCGAAAGGCGAACGGCTCGACGCGGCGCTGGCCGGCAGGACGGGCAACCTTTCCCGCACGGCCCTCCAGGAGTTGATCAAAAGCGGGGCCGTCACGGTCGACGGCAGAGCGGCGAAGCCCAGCCAGAAAATGAAAGGCGGCGAGTCCATCCGCGTGGAACTGCCGGAAGAGTCGGCGCCCGAGACGATCGCGGCCACGCCGCTTCGATTTCCGATCGTGTTCGAGGATGAGCATCTCGTCGTCGTCGACAAACCAGCCGGCCTCGTCGTTCACCCCGGCGCGGGCCACGAGTCGGAAAGCGTCGTTTCCGGCCTTCTGAGCCGCATGTCGCTGAGCCCCGTCGGCGCTCCGTTGCGCCCCGGCGTGGTTCATCGCCTCGACAAGGCCACGAGCGGGCTGATGGTGCTCGCGAAAAACGAAAAGACGCACCGCAAGCTCACGAAGGCGTTCGCCGGCAGAACCGTGACCAAGGAATATCTGGCGCTGGTCCAAGGTCGCATCAAGGACGAGCGGGGCCGGATCGAGGTCGCCATCGAGCGCGACAGGCTCCACCGCAAGCGCATGAAGGCCACCTACGGCGAGCGCGGCCGGATGGCGGTCAGCTCGTTCGAGGTCGTCGAACGGATGCGCGGGGCAACCCTCGTGCGCGTCCGGATCGAAACGGGGCGAACCCATCAGATCCGCGTTCATATGGCGTTTCTCGGGCATCCCCTTCTCGGTGACGTGTTATATGGCGGCCGCCGGTTCGAGGGGAAAGCCATCCATTACCTTCACAGTGCGAAACTTTCGATGTCACACCCGGTCACGGGAAAGCACCTGACCTGGGAGCAGCCGGTTCCCCCGGCGTTCGCGGCGATCATCACCCATCTTCGCGGCGCACCGGGAACCTGAAGACGGCGTTGACAGGGGCCGGCAGCCGTGGTACGTTTGCACGTTCCCGCACTATCGGGATGAGGAGGACTCCAGCATTGCACCAGACGACAGGCGGCATCCCCCTGCCGGATCCGCGCCGGGGAAGCCTCGGGCTGTATGCCATGGCCATGGCGCTCGTCACGCTGTTTCTCGTGCTCGCCTTTTTTTTCCCCCAGTTTTTCCGCATGAAATCCGGGATCTACCGCATTTCATGCAAGGAGATCCGCCGCAAAATCGAAGTGGCGGTCACCAACTACGATTCCAACAACACCCGGAGCATCGTCCAGGCGGGCAAGGCGATCGACATCGATCATTTGAAGGCGACCGGCTTTCTGAGCGAGGTCCAGACCTGCCCCGAAAAGGGGAAGTTCTTTTTCGGACCCCAGGGCGAAGTGCTCTGCACGATTCACCGGCCGACCGCGAAACAACCGGCCGACATCGACACGGGCTCCTGACCGGACCCGGCCGCACACGACGGAGGATCAATGAGCAAGCATCGAAGGCGCACGTATCTGATCAAGTCCGGCCTGCAGCTCCGCTACATGGGAATCATCGTTTCGACGATGCTGCTGGTGGCATTCGGCGTCGGCTGGATCATCTATTACACCTCGTGGAACCGCATCATCACGACGCCCGACCTGACGATCGACAGGCTGGCCGAGATTTTCGACGGGGTCAACCGGGCCCTGCTTCAGTGGGTGGCCGTGTTCGCCGTCGCCATCGCGACGCTCTCGGTGTTCGTCTCGCACAAGATCGCCGGACCGGTCTACCGGCTCGAACGCTCGGCCAAGGCCATCGCCTCTGGCGACCTGACGCAGAGTGTCAAGCTGCGGCACGGCGACGAACTGGCCGACCTGCAGGACGCATTCAACACGATGAGCGAGTCGTTGCGAAAGATGGTCGCGAAAGACCGCGAAGTGATCTCGCGGCTCGTGACGGCAGGCAACCGGCTCAACGAGCAACTGCAGAAGAAAAAGCACGACACCGAGTCGATCGAAGCCGTCGCCCGCGATCTGTACGGCGTTATTGAGGAACTCCGCCAGGTGACCGCCGGCTTCAAGATCGACCGCGACCTCCCGATCGAGGGCGGCTCGAACGACGCCGCCGCGCCGAACGGCACGGCCTGACCCGGGCCAAGGCTCCGCGTCTCAGGATTTCGGCGATTCCTGCCGATATTTCGGCTGGAAGGAGCCTATGACGTCACATCGCATTTCATCACTCACGCGGTATTTCATCGCCGTCTGCTCCATCTGCGTCGCTCTTATGCTGATGGGTGCGACCACGAAGGCGACGTCGCCGTCCCCGAAAAAGAAGGCGAAGACGTCATCGTCGCACGTCGCAAAGAAAAAGAAAACCCGGGTCGGCGACGAGCATGCTCCCGCGAAAGATCCGCCCCGAAGGCATCAGAACACGATCTTTCCCGGCCGGCCCTGGTATGAGAGCATGTTCGGGGACAACATCCTGAGGATCGCCGTCTTCTGGGGATGGGACCACCCCCGGGAAGCGGTCGAAGCGACGTTTCCGGCGTTCGAGACGCTCAACGGCAAACATGTGTATTACCGCGGTCGCAAGGCCCGCATCGAGATCGGCGTCATCACCCAAGTGTCGCCGAACCCGAAGGCCCTCTTCAAGTCCGCGCTCGAAGACCCGAGCGTCGACGTGATCATCTACAGCGGCCACGCGCGGTACGGCGGCGGGATGGCCTTTTCCGACCGGGACGACATCTTCCGGAGCGGCAACGGGGAGATGATCGAGGACAGGCATACCAAGCCGTATAAATACTTCAAGGCCTCGAGCGAGGATCTGGACGACACCCTGTTTCCGAACTCGTATCGGATCATCATGCTCAACTGCTGCGACTCCGAGGCGCATTTCCGTGAAAGCTGGACGCGCAGAATCCGCGAGACGGGCGGGGTCGCCGACCTGGTCCTCGTCGAATACCCGGTCTTCAACCTGTACGACAATCGGCGCGTTCTCAACCTGATCCAGGATCTGCTGTCGTTCGCCGACTGGAAGACGATCAAGCAACATTACGATTCCGAGATTCACAAGCGGCGCAACTCTCTCGTCGTGGAGCCGGTCTTCGTGCCTGAGGAAGAGGTCCGCCAGGAACCCCAGGAAGAGGACGAGGCGGAATGGTCGGGCGAGGAAGCGACATGCGATCTTCCTGGCGTGAAGCCCGTTTCCGAGGTTGCCGCCCGGCCCTGATCGTTCTTCCGCATTACCTTCGCGATCCTGCGGCCTCGCCCCGCACACATCCCTGTTGCACGCATGCGGGTTCGGCGGTACACTTGGTTCCGCCATATGGAGCACAAACGGTTTTTCACCACGCTCGTGCTGTTCGTTCTTCTGCTGGGGTGCGGCACGCTCGGGTACAGGGTCATCGAAGGGCCGCAATGGACGGCCCTCGACGGTCTGTTCATGACGGTCATCACCCTCGCGACGGTCGGCTACGGCGAAGTTCATCCGCTGAGCCCGGCGGGGCGGCTCTTCACGATCCTGCTTCTCATCACGGGCGCCGGCCTGATGGCGTACACCGTCACGGCGCTCGGTCAGTTCGTCGTGGAAGGCAAGTTACGGGAAATCTGGGGGAAACGGCGCATGAAAGATCGCATCAACGGTCTCAAGCATCATTTTATCGTCTGCGGAGCCGGCAACACCGGTCTCGCCGTCGTTCACAACCTGCTGGGGAAGCAGACGCCGATCGTCGTGATCGACTCGAACCCCAAGGTGGTCGAGGAGCTCATCGAGGAGCAGATTCCCGCCATCGAAGGGGATGCGACGGCCGACGAGACGCTGATCGAAGGCGGACTGAAGCGCGCGGCCGGTCTCGTGACGGCTCTGCCGCACGACGCCGACAACGTCTTCGTGACGCTGACGGCGAAGGGAATCAACCCCGACGTTTTCGTCGTCTCCACCGCCGGCCAGCTCGAATCCGCGCCGAAACTGAAGCGCGCCGGCGCGAACTACGTCGTGACTCCTGCCATCATCGCCGGAGCGCGCATGGCCGCCGTGCTGATGCGGCCATCCGTCGTCGATTTCGTCGATGCCACCATGGCCGGCGACGACCAGGGGCTCCAGATGGAGGAGTTCAGGATCAAGGACGGCTCGTTTCTTGCGCAGAAGGCCCTCAAGGATTCGGATATCCGGAAACGTTCCGGCGCCATCATCGTTTCCGTGCGGCGAGGCGAGAAAACGATCATCAACCCTGAGCCCGGATACGTGTTCGATGCCGGCGACATCCTCGTCGCGCTCGGAACGTCGGAACAGGTCATGCGTATCGGCGAACTGGCGACGATTCCCGAGAAAGTCTGACGCCGGCGATCGTCGACCGCCCGGGAGCCGGCTGATCAGGCCGGAAAAACGACGGTGAACGGCGCTCCCGTTCCCGGATGAGATGTTGCATGCGCATCGGTTCGGGGGTACACTCGAGGGGTATCGCCGACGCATGAAAAGACGGGCTCTGCGGCGCCCGGCCGTGTCGGAAGGACGTGAAAAATCAGCGAACGGGGGCGACCCCGCCGTTCGTCACAGGAGGGTGGATGATGAGGATTCCGGTACCCGGCGCCCGTCGTTTGTACACCAGGCATTGTATATCGTATATTTTATTCATTGCGGTCCTCGTCGCGGTTTTCCTGCCGGCCGTTCAGGCTCAGACCGCCGGAACCCCGCAGGAGACGGTCCGCACCGTGCGGACCCTGATGCCATACAAGGATCTCGGGGAAATGCTCGAGAACCGGGCCGCGAAGTATCTGATCGTGCCGGTGACGGAGTATGAGAAGATGCGCTCCGCCAAGGAAGCCTGGCTCGCGTCGGCGACCGCGCCCATCACGGAAGTCCCTCCCCGGCTGCTGAAGTTCGCCTCGGCGCGGATCGAGGGGAGACTCGAAGGCTCGTTCGCCGATCTGAACGTCGAGTTCGTGCTGGAGAGTTTTTCCGACGAGTGGCATGACGTGCAGCTCCTGCGCGGGCCGCTGGCCATCGCCTCAGCGACGATCGACGGGCAGCCGGTCAGCCTGACCCCGAAATGGGAAACGGCGGACGAGCGGATCCTGCGGTTCGGCAGGAACACGAAGGGGCTGGTCGACGTCGGCTTCAGGCACTCGCCGCTCGCCGGCGAGGTGCTGAAACAGGAGCACTGGACCACGACGACGTATTCGCTTCCCATCAAGGGGGTCGGCCGGCACAGATGTGCGCTGCAGGTGCGGGTTCCGATCGAAAAGGTCGACGACCTGTCGCGCCTCGAATTCTCGATGCCGCGGATTCCGCTGACCTTCGTCCGGGTCGCTGTCCCCGACACGATCGTCGCGGTCGAAGAGTCGAGCATGCGCGATTACGCCGTCGAAGCCGACCTGTCGCGCCCCGAGCGCGGCTGTTACGTCACGGGCTGGCTCGGCGCGGAAGCCGACGTCAGGCTCCAGTGGCGCAGCAGGCTGGCACGGCAGGCCGACGAGACGGTTCCCGACGTCATCCCCGTCCAGGAACCGACGCCGGAGCCTGCATCGGCGACGGTCGCCGTCGAGCCGAAAAAGCCGGCGAAGCAGCCCGCACGGCCTCTCATCTACGCGCGCACCGAAACGCTGATCACCCTCGGCGAAACGGCCCTGCAGGGGCGGATCGACGTCGAATACTCGATCACCAAGGCCCCCGCCTCCAGCTTCACGCTGATCCTGCCCGAAACCGTCAACGTGCTGGGCGTGACGGCCGATCGTCCGCAGAACTACCAGATCCTCCGCGATGGCGGCCAGAAGCGCCTCGTCATCGACTTCATGACGGGCCGCGAAGACTCGTGCACGCTGAGCGTCGCGTTCGAGTCGCGGATCGACGAGACCACCGGCGAGATCGAGATTCCCGAAGTATATCCCGCCGGCGTCGAGCGCGAGATGGGCTCGCTCGCCGTCCAGGCGCTCACCTCGGTCGAAGTCCAGCCGGCCGGGGTCACCGGGAGCCAGGTCTACCCCCTGGCCCCGCAGCAGCTTCCCGAGAGCCTTCGCCTGAAGACGAGCCGGCCGATCCTCCTCGCCTACCGGCTCGCCGCGAGGCCCGCCGGGCTCACCATGTCGGTCAAGCGCTTCGCCGACACGCCCCAGCAGACCGTCGTCGCCGACACGATGGACGTGAAGACGACGTTCACGACGAACAAGAGCAGCCAGACGCTGCTGACGCTGCGCATTCGGAATAATAACAAGCAGTATATGACCCTCCAGCTCGCCAGCGGGGCGAAAGTGCTGAGCACCTTCCGGAACTCCGAGGCGATCGAGATCGTCGAGGGGCGCAGCACCAGCAAGGTGCAGGTGCCCCTGGTGATGAGCCGGACGCTCGGACGGCCCGAGCAGATCGACCTGCGTCTGCTGATCCAGGACTCGGTGCCCGCGATGTCGACGATGGGCCGGCTCTCCTTCGAACCGCCGCTCGTCGACATCCCCGTATCGCATTTTTCCTGGACGCTTCACGCGCCGGTCCAGTATGCCCTGTACGATTTCAAGGGCACGGTCCAGCCGCCCGTCAGCCTGCGCGAACCGTTCCTGTTCCGCGGGTTCCTGCGGATCTTCGATCTGGGCTGGATGGTCCTCACCGATCCGGCCGCCGCCTTCCTCGGCGGCTTCGCCCTGCTCATCCTGTTGGCGTTCATCTCGCGGGAACTTCTGTTCCGGCTCGCCGGCGGCCTCTGGCAGGTCGTCTGTTCCATCTTCGGCTGGATCTTCGGGGGTTCCGGCTTCAGGCTCGTCGAGCTGATGATCGTCATCATGATCATCGGCATCCTGGCGGCCCTGGCCATTCCGAACTTCCGCAAGGCCCGCGAGCAGGCGCGCGACAAGGCATGCTACGCCAACCAGCGCGTTCTCCTGGGAGCGGTCGAGATGTATAACATGGACAATAAAACGCTCATGACCTCGCTCGACATCCCGCTGCTCACGAAGGGCAGCTATCTCAAGGGCGGGATCGGCAAGCCAGATTCCCGCTGTTCGTATGACAGCGCCGGCAATCTGACGAGTGGCGGCAAGATCTACTGCCGGTTCCACGGGCCCGTCGAAGGCGACCTGAGCGATATCGAAGGCCAAGGCAGGGAACAAGAGTACGCGCGCGGCGTATCGTTTTCGCATGGCGCGAACGAAAAGAAATCCCGGTTGGCCGCCTCGGAAATCGCCCGGGATGAGTATGAAAGCATGAAGGCCGCGGGCCCCGGCGTGAGTGCGCCGTTCGCCGGAGCGAAGGGCACCGCGAATCTGCCGATCGACACGAAGTTCGTCATCACGCCGAACTTCTACCTGCTCGAGCGCGATCTCGTCCTCGCCGAGGCATCCGGTCCGGCGCTCGTGGCCGATGCGACCTGCCCGCGCGTCTCGACCTCCTACATGCGCTGGGAAATCCTGCTCGCGATGAAGATCGCCGGCTTCGTCCTCGGCCTGTTCGCGGGCCTGTATTTCATCGCGGGCGCCTGGAACGCCTCGTGGCACAAACTGGCTGCCGCGGCGGCGCTGCTCGCCCTGGTCTCCGCCTGGGACGCCATGTTCCAGGTCGTCGGCGACTGGGCGAATCTCGGCCTGTGGCTGACCCTCGCCGGCGGCGTTTTCTGGAAGCTCGGCATGGCGGCGAGCCGCAGACTGAACGCCCCCGAAGAGCCTCCGGCCGGCGGCCTGAGCGCGTCGGGCATGACGCTCACCGTCCTGGCGCTCACAATCGGCCTTTCCGGCGTTTTTACGCCCGCCACCGTGCAGGCGGCACAGATCACCCAGCCCTGGACGCATGAAGTGCGCGTCCTGGTCCCCTTCACCGACCTGTCGAAAGTCGTCGAGACGTCGGACCAGGTAGTCATCCTTCCCGAAAGCGATTACCGGTATCTTCTCGACCTCGGCATGCCGACGGCGACGGCCCCCGTGCGGGCGCCGTTCGACCATCTTCTGCGGTCGGCGCTGTATCGCGGAAGAATCGAGGAAAAGGGCGTCCGGTTCACCGGCGTCTTCGATCTGGAAATCTTCAACCCCGGCTGGAAGACGATTCCCCTGGTGTCGAAGCAGGTCGTTCCCTCCAGAGCCGTGATCGACGGGGAACCCACGGCCCTGGATCTGCTGGAATCGACGGCGGACGGGAATGCCGGCTACGGCATCACGACGAATGCGACCGGACCCCACCGGGTCGAGATCGACTTTTTCGTGACCGTCAAATCGAGCGAGTTCGGCGCGCGGGCGTTCGAGCTTCCGATGATGCCCAGCGCGATCACGAGTCTCGAGGTCCAGACGCCCGACACCGACGCCGAAGCCTGGATAGACCCGGGCGTCCTGCTTCCCGCGGCATCCGGGACGAGCGGCACCCTGTTCCGGGCCCAGGTGCCACCGGCACGCCAGGTGAAGTTCGAGATCTACCGGCGGCTCGGCACGCCTGCCAGGGAAGAGAAACTCCCGATTCCCCAGCCGGAGACCGAACTGACGGCGTCGGCGCCTGTCGCCGAGCCGGCCACGGCACCGCAGGCGATCGTCGAGGAAACGCGCATCACGGTCCGCGAACACGACCTGCTGTTTTTCGAAGAGGGCTTCGTCAAAGGCCGCAACGTCTATACGCTCGACGTGACCGGCCAGAACGGCATCGCCACCTTCACATTCCTCGTTCCGCCCCAGGTCAGGATCCTGAAGGTCGAGGACCGGAGCGTCGATGACTGGAAGGTCGAGGAGGCGTCAGGGGACACGACGATGAACCGGCTGAACATCGCCTTCACCTCGCAGATGCGGGGCCGGTTCAGCTTTGCCGTCGAGTTCGAGGAAGTCGCGCAGAACCTCCAGGAAAAACCGTACAAGGTGCCAGAGCTGGTTCCGATGGGCATCGACAGGCTGTTCGGCCTTCTCGGCATCGCCTGCCTGCCCACTCTGGCGCTGTCGGTCGAAGAGACGCCGAAGGGCTACGGCACCATCGACGTCTCTGCGTTCATGGCCGAGCACTCGGGGCAGGCTCCCGAGAAAATGCCGTTCGCGTTCAACTTCACCAGCCACGTGCAGAACTCGCTGACGCTGACGGTGAGCCGGCCCCGAAGCATCGAGCAGCGGTCGGCCACGATCGACACCGCCGAGGCGATGTCGGTGCTGAACGAGGAGGGCTGGCTGCTCACCCGGGTGATCTACGAGGTGAAGAACAACTCCGAGCAGTTCCTGAAAGTTCAGCTGCCCTCGATCTCGAGCCGGACGGCGGAGCTGTGGAGCAGCGAAGTCGGCGGGATGGCCGTGAAAGCCGGGTTCGACAAGGAGCACGGGGTGTTCACGATCCCGATCATCCGGTCGGCGATGGTGGACAGGCAGGCCCAGTCCTTCCCCGTCGAGCTGATCTACGCATCGAAACTCGATGCGGCCCTGGCGCCGGTCACGAAGGTGAAACTGGAGCTGCCGCGGGTCCATCTCGCGGTCAGCGAGCTGAGCTGGACGCTGTACATGCCCGAGGGATACGAACTGATGCGCGGCGAGGGCAACGTCGACCGGCTGCTGGAAAAGCCGAACCAGCCGATGCTCAACGGGGAAAAGACCTTCTCCGGCATCAACGCGGACGTTCTCGCCCCTCCCCGGGCTTCCGGTTCGGGCGGTGGCGAGGAGCGGGTGTTCGGCATCATGGGACTGCTTCCGGTGAAGTTCCGGATTCCGACGACCAACTGGTCGATCGGGTTCATCATGCAGCAGATCGAGCCGACCCGCGATCCGCCGTACATCAGCGGTACGCTGGTAACGCCGCGACGCGGCGCAGGAAGGCTGCTGGGCTGGACGATGATGCTGCTGGGAGGCATCGCCGGCGTGATGCTGTTGATGCTGCTGAGCGGAAAACGGCCGATGATGGCCCTCGTCGTGCTGGCCACCTTCGCCGCGATCGTTGCGGCGGCCGTGATGATGAAGCTGTATCAGGCCGATCACGCGTTCAAGATCGGTTTCCTGATCACGTTCATCACGGGCGGCCTGTATGCCGTCTTCCAGTGGCGACCGGAGGAGACGAAACCGTGAACGGGCCCGGCCTCGACCTGACGCAGGCGCCGCTCCCCGCCGGATCGGATCCGGCGGGGCGGCTCCCCCTGGCAGGCATGGGGATTCCCGTCGTCCTGTTCGTGTTGTCGCTGGTGTTCTGGGACAGCATCCTGGTGTTCCCGTTCAAGATCCTGACGGTGTTCTTCCACGAGCTTTCCCACGGTCTCGCGGCCGTCGTGACCGGCGGTTCGATCGAGGGCATCTCGCTTTCGACGGACCAGAGCGGCTTCTGCATCACGCGCGGCGGCAGCCGGTGGCTGGTCCTGACAGCCGGGTATCTGGGCAGTCTGCTGTGGGGCGCGGCGCTTCTCCTGGCGGCGGCCCGCACCCGCCACGACCGGGCGATCACGCAGTTCCTCGGCGCTGGCATGCTCATTATCACGGCGCTCTACGTGCGGAGCCTGTTCGGTTTCCTGTTCTGCGCCGCGTTCGGAGGCGCCCTTCTCTATCTCGGGAAGAACGGCAGCGAACTTTTCTGCGACCAGTTTCTCCGGTATCTGGGACTGACCTCGTGCTATTATGTACTTATCGATATTAAATCAGACCTCATAGACAGGACGATCCCGATCTCGGACGCGTACAGACTGGCCGAGATGTGGCACCTTCCGCCCATGCTCGTCGGCATCGGCTGGCTCGGACTGGCGCTGTTCATCTCATGGAAAACGATCAAGGCGGCCCGGACGGTTTGACAGGCGCCCCGGCGCGCATTAAGATGCGGACCTGCACGGGATTCGTGCATGAGGAGGAGTTATGATCCTGAAGGGAAACATCCGCGCCTGGCTCGCCGCCGGCGCGTTCGTCTGCGGGACGGCCCATGCCGCCGTCGATCTGACGACGTCGGAGCTGATCAAGGTTTCGGGCAAGGTCGAAGTGAAGAAGGGGCAGGAAGCCCCGTTCAAGCCCGTTCCGGCCAATCTCAAACTGGCCGGCGCGCTCAAGCGGCTCGACGGCGGCGACAAGGTCAAGACGGGCTCCGAAAGCAGCGCCGAGCTGTCCCTGAAGAACACCTGCGTGCTCGCGGTGAAGGAGGGCAGCCTGTTCGAGGTGCCGATGACGCTGGACCAGGCGGCCCTGACGAAGCTGAACGCGCAGCAGGGCTCGTTCCTGTTCAAGGTCGTCTCGGGAAGCGATTTCAAAGTGCAGACGGCCGACGTGATCGCGGGGGTCAAAGGCACGCTGTTCGAGGTCGAGATCCATGACAACATCGCCCCCCTCCTGATGACACCGGGTCTGGAAATCGGCGTCGAAGGCGCGGGCGGGACGGTTGTGAACGTGTTCGAGGGCGATGTCGAGCTGACGCACGCAATCACTGGCAAGACCCGCAGAGTGAAGGCCGGCAGCCGCCTCGCCGCGTTCGGCAGGAGCATCATGGGCCTCGATGGCTCGCTAGCCGAAGGGTTCGGCCAGGTGACCGAGTTCAAGCCGCTTCAGCGGCTTCAGGAACGATTCGGTGCTCTGGGCATGCGGCTGGGGTCTGTCCCATCGACGTTCCAGGGCATCTCCGGTGTCAACACCGAAGGGGCGGTGATGCCCGTCCGGCTCGGCCGCGCCCGCGACCGGCTGAATTCTCTCACGGAAGGCTTTTCGGGGCCGATCCTGCAGAAACTCGGCCGTTTCCGCGGCATGCGTCAGGCGTTCGCGAACCGCGTGAGTCAGGCGCAGGAACTCAAGCAGGCGGTGCAGGACCTCAAGGGCGCGGCATTCGAGCCGAAAATCGACGAAGGGAAATACCCCGTGCTGTCCGATCCGCTCATCGTTCCCGAAAACGGCTTGTCCGAAGCCCATCTTGGCGAAGGTCAGTTCATCGCGGCAAGCCCCGCCGAGGGCTGCCAGGTGGTGAAACTGCGCCCCGAACGAGGCGGAATGATGCTCGAGGAGGGGGTCGGCACGTTCCGGCTGAAGAATCCCGTCGAGCATCTCGATGCGCTGGTCGCGGTGAAGGCCGAGGGCGACCGCCTTCAGCATTTCATCCAGGTACATGACGGGAAACTGCTCGCCAGACTCCCGGGTGAAGCCGAGCCCGTTTCCGTCACGCCGTCCGCACCGATCGCGGCCGAGTTCGATCCGGCCGCCGGAACCGCGCGGAGAATCGAATGGCGGGACCCGGGCTTCGCGCAGAACGTCGCCGAATACCGCCTCGAAGTCGAGACCGACATCGAAGCGCAGAAGGCCGAGCACGAGTCGAAGGTGAACGAGAAACGCGGAGACGCGTTGCAGAAAATCATCGAAAAAGCGCCGAAGAAGATAAAACTGCCGAAATTCCGATTCAGATGATGCACCTGTCATGACGTCCCTCGGAAGGACGGGGCCCGGCAGGCCCTGGGTGCTGACCGCGACGGTCCTGCTGGCGCTCGTCGCGCTGGCTCCGGGGCCGCGGCACCTGGTGACCGTTCTCGAGAACCGGGTCGGCGATCTGTTGTTCGTCTTCTTCCGGCCGCCCGTGACCGCCCCGCCCGTCGCCGTCGTCGCGAAGGACCAGCTGTTCGTCAGCCAGTTCGGGCGCGAGCCGGATCGCACCGACATGGCGCGGACGCTCGGGGAGATCGCCCGCTCGGGGGGGCGGGTCGCGGTACTGGACTACATCTACGACCTGCCCCGGGGCGCGGAGGAGGATGCGCGGCTTGCGGCCGCCATCGCCAGCTTTCCCGCCGTCGTCACGGCGCGACATTTCGTCAGCCGCCAGGGTTACAGCGGCGCCGAAGCCATCCAGATATCGGACGCGGCGGCGGAGCGGCCGCCGGAGCCGCTTCCCCTGTGCGAGGCGGTCACCGGCGGAGCCGCCGACGAGGGACTGATCAACCAGCGCCCCGACCCGGACGGGGTCGTCCGCGTCATGCCCCTCGCCTTCCTTCCCGCCGAAGCACGTTCGTTCTTTCCGACGCTCGGTTTTGCGGCATGGATCCAGTCCGAGCTGCAATCGGCCTCGATCGCCATCGATCTTCCGGACATGCTTCCCGATCCCCTGACGGCATCGGACGCGGCCCGCGAAATATTCCGGAACGCCTGGAACTCGGCGCCGCATCCCTGGCCGGGGTTCGGGCATACGGGGCTCGACGAGATCGTCCGGCGACGCGAAGCGCGGATGATCGGGAAATATATATGCAATTTTATATATACACGCGATTCTTTCAAGGTGTCATCCGCCTCTTGTCCGGCCTGGAAGCACCTCGCTGAAACGATCGACCTGTGCGGATTGCCGCCCCGCACCTGGCTGCGTTTCCCGGGAGGCAGGCCTCCGTTGGTGGGGTCTGACCTCGTTCCAGGCCTGCGAATCCCGTTTTCCAGGGCCGGGGGTGGTCTCAAGGGAGACGGCGTTCCCAAACTTTCCATGGGCGTCATGCTTTCGAAGGCATCGACCGACACGCTCGGAAAGGTCGAGATCGAGCCGGCGATGCCGCCGTTCGAGGTGATCTGGTCTGATGCCGGCACGTCGACAATTTCGGGCTCGGCCATCGACCCGGACGGTTCGCCCCTGGCCGGCATCGCCGTTTTGGCGCTCCAGACGGACGGAGCCGCCTGGGCTTCGGGGACGACCGGGCTCGACGGCCGGTTCGCCCTCGACCGGCTTCCGCACGGCAGATATTTCATCACGCTGTCCCGGCGGGAGGAAGGCGTATCGACCGTTCTTTCTCCCGCCGAGACGATCGGACTTTCGACCGCGCTGGTCGATCTGCCGGCCGCACGGTTTCCTCCCTCGAACAGCCGCGCGGTCGGAACGCTCGTTCCCGCCTCCCAGCCCCTGACGCTCGTCATCGACGGAGATCCGGTCTGGGTGGGCATCACCGATGAAGCGGGCAGACTGCCGCTCCGCACGGTGCCGGCGGATATGCAGCCCGTTCCCGTCGAGGGAGACAGCCAGCTCGCCTGGGCAGTAGCCACCGAGCCCATCGTGCTTGCCAGCGACGGTCCCTGCACCGGCCAGAAGATCGCCGTGTTCGAGGCGAACCCGTTCTGGAACGCTCGGTTCACGGCCTTCTTCGAACTCCCTGCCGGTGCGGCTTCGTTCACGGCGTCGCATGTGCCGCCGGCGCTCGGGGCACGGCTGATGCTGATGAGCGAGTCCGACCAGGAGGAACAGCCGAAGAGCGTCGACGTCGACCTGTTCCTCGATTCGGCGGCCGTGATCGCCAGTATGCCTCCGGTCACGAAAACGCTTCGCCAGGCCGGCGTCGTCGATATTTCCGGAGCTGCAGAACGGATCCGGGGAGAGTTCTGGCTCGTCGGGAAGGACGGCGCCTGGCATTCTTCCCGTGTTGGGAAGAACTCGCTCAGGTTGCCTGCGGGCGAGTATCTGCTGCTCGCCCGCGACGAGACCGGACGGCCGGGGCGGGCGGACAGGCTGGCGACGACGGTTTCCGGCCGGACCCTGTTCCTGGGAACATCCCTCCGGGAAGACCAGGACTTCGTCACGACGCCGATCAACTTTCTCGATACCGAGTTCAGACAACTGCCGGGCGTCCATCTGCACGCGAACCTGTGTTCGGCCCTTGCCCGAGGCGAATTTCTGCGCCCCTCCCCCTTCCATCACGACGCTCATCCGCACGCATGGCCACTGCTGACGCTGCTGCTGCTTTTCCCCTTCCTTGCGGCGGGCGACCTGCTGTTCGCACGGGGTCGCGGCGGCACGGCGGCAGGCACGCTCGTGGCTGTGATTGCCTGCTGGATCCTCGCCGCGATCCGGCTGTTCCAGGCGAATATCCTGCTTCCGATCTTTTTTCCCGTTTCGCTCACCGCCGTCTTCGGGGTGGTGCGCGGAGCCCAGGCCTACCTGGTCGCGCGGAGCCGCGAGCGCGAGACGCGGGCCACGTTCGGCCGCTTCATCGCCGCGCCGATGGTGGAGGAGATCCTGCGGCACCCCGACGCCGTCAGGCCCGGCGGCGTGAAGAAGGAGCTGACGATCATGTTCACCGACCTAGCGGGCTTCACCTCGATTTCGGAGGTGATGACGCCGGAAGAGCTGACGAAGCTGATGAACGAATACCTGGGCGAGATGACGCGCGTGCTGTTCGAGCACGGCGGCACGCTCGACAAATACATCGGCGATGCGATCATGGGGTTCTGGAACCACCCCGCCGAGCAGCCGGACCACGCGCTCCGGGCCGCCCGCTGCGCCATCGAGATGCAGCGGCGGCTCGCCGTTCTCCGCGCCCAGTGGCTCGAGCGAGGTCTCCCCCGGGTCGAAATGCGCGCGGGCATCAACACGTCGGAGTGCATGGTAGGTTTTATAGGCAGTGATATTCAAATGAACTTTACCTGCCTCGGCGACGGCGTCAACCTCGCTTCACGGCTCGAAGGGGCGAACAAGGCGTATCGCACCCTGATGATGGTCTCGGAGACCACCCATGCCAGGCTCGCGGGCTGTGGCATCCGGATGCGGTTACTCGACTTCCTGGCCGTCAAGGGCAAGGCCCAGCCGGTCAAGACCTACGAACTGATCGGCATCTCCGGCGAAGACGATGCGCTGTGGAACGACCTCCTGCCCGTCTACGAGGAAGGCATGCGGCTGTATCTCGCGCAGGACTGGGACGGCGCCGAGGCGGCGTTCCGCCGGGTGCTCGCCCTCAGGCCCGACGACGGCCCCGCATCGGTGTATCTCGAGCGGTGCGCTCATTTCCGCGATGAGCCGCCTCCTGCCGACTGGGACGGGAGATACATTCTTAAAACGAAGTAGGAAAACCGGCTCAGATGCCCAACAACTGGATGAAGGGGCTGAATCCGGCATTGATCGCCGCGATGAGAAGCCCGATCTGCACCACCACGATGCCGACGGTGAAAAGCGTGCCGGCCGTCTCGCTCTCGAACCCGACCTGCGCCTCGTAGGTCCCGGCAAGCCAGGCGACCGTTTCCGGAAGCGTTCCGAGGTCCTCCGCGGCGGCGATGGCTCCGATAGCACGCTCCGGGAGCAGTCCGCTGACCGCGAACGCCTGCGAAAGCGAGCCGCCGTTCCTCAGGATCTCGCGGGAGGAACGGAACACGTGCTGCACGTCCGATCTGTCCGCGAACTCGGCGATGACCGCCACGGCCGCGAGGGGCGGCTTCCCGGTTTCGAGGATGAAGGCGAGGAGGCGCAGGCATCGTGCCGCGAGGCGGTTTTGCAGCATGCCGCCGATCCACGGAAGCCGGCGGAGAGCTTCCCGGCCGAGCCTGATGAAGCCGACACCGCCGCGGTTCAGCCAGACGGCATACCAGGCGACGAGAAGACCGGCGAGCGGATAGAACAGCGGCTCGCAGAGCCAGCCGGTGATGCTTTCCAGAAATTTCGGGATGACCGTCGTTTCAGGCGGTTCCTGCCACGGATAGGATTGTGCCTGCGAACCGTGCCAGGCCAGCAGGAACAGGATGCACCAGAAGGCAGCGAAAAGCCGCGGGGAGGTGAAGATCCAGCTGTCGAACGACGAGCGCCAGGCCTGCTGGAGCCGATACATGCGAAGCAGGAGGGCAACCGCGAGATCGAGGCGGCCCGTCGTCTCACCGATGAAGACGGCGGCATAGACGAGCCTCGGACAGCCGCGAAGACTCCTGTCGAGCGCGATCGAAAGTGGAATACCGAAAGATATATATTTAGACAGCCGTGTGACCAGCCCTTTCCTGGCGCCATCCTCGAGATGCAGCACGGCGATTTCCAGGGCCCTTCGCAGGGGCACACCCGATTCGACGGTCATGTCGATCTGCCACAGCACGTCCAGCAACTCGCCGTCGTCGACATGAAGCGGAGCGGAAAGACCCTGGCGGACAAGGCGGTGCGAACCATTCTCCGACACATCGTATGCGTGCATAAGCCCCTCCCTGCGTCGGAAGGGCGCATCTTTCATGCCGCACACCAGCGAACCAGCAGAAACCGGCTTTCACTCGGCTTTTGCGGGGGCCGCCGCGGTCAGGCGCATGTCTGCTCGTGTGCGGAAATCCGCTCATGCGGACGGAACCTTCATCCTTGTCGACGGAGACGATCATATATAATCATTGATTTATTGCACACCACGGGCGCGGCGGGGCATCACCGGGGTTGCCCCGCGGGAACTTGAGAAACGCGACGGATTCGGGTAAGGTGGTGATACTCCAGGAAGAGAGAGGTTCATCGATGTCTCAATCGCTTCAGACCGCCGTTCAATCCGACATGGAAACGGAGCTTCGCCGGCTCAGGCTCCGGGTGAAACTTTCGGGCGAGATCGACGCCATCATCGAAACGTGCCTGCGGGAGAAGAAGAACCTCGAAACGACGATGAACCAGGTCTATGCCTACCTCGACGCGGTCCTGAAGCCGGCGGCGATGTTTCTTCAGACCCAGAACGAGGAATTGATCTACACGATCTATTCGCACGGAATCTCCCCGGAAGAACTCGAGAACTCGTTTTCGGATCTTCTGAGCGTCGGATCGAGAACGACGCTGCGGCGCGACGACAACGACTGGTTCGTGATGCCCCTCGACATGGCCGGCGAAAAGATCGGCACGTTCGGGTTCGCGTTTCCAGCAGGGCACGGTCACGCCGACGAAGAGGTGTTCGAGTGGCTCGAGGCCGCAGCGGAAGAGCTTGACAACTATTTTTTCGGCATCCAGGAAAGCCGGTACAAGCACATGACGATCATGGAGATTCAGCGTTGCATGAAGTCACGGCGGCTGAACGACGCAATCGACATGGCCGTCAGCATCCTCAGCGACATGGTCCCGATCGAAGACCTCGTTCTGCTGTATATCGACGAGGATCTCGACGGCCGGAAGATCGTCCAGTATGCGATATATCGCAATTACAATAAAATTTTCGACTCTTCCGACAACCCGATGCCCGAGCTCGAGAAGCTGATCAGGGCAGGCATCGACGTCGTCGTTCCCGGCAACAGAGACATCGCGGCGGTCTTCCCGGCTGCCGGAACCAGCGAAACGGTGCTTCTCGACGGTCTCGTCGTCGAGACCCTCGTCGGGAAAATGATCATCAGGCCGCCGGTGGGCTGCGGCCTCTCCGTCACCAGCCGGGAGATCGTGCAGGTCTTCGCCGAGACGCTTCGCCAGCGTCTGGTTGATTTCAACCGAGAAAAGAATGTGCTCCGACAGTTCTTTTCGCCTGAAGTCACGCGCCGCCTCCTCCGGATCGAGGATTACAAGGAACGATATCTGTCACCGCGCAAGGCAGATATCGGCATTCTGTTCGCCGACATCAGCGGTTTCACGAAAATGAGCGAGCAGGTACTCAAGGATCCGCAGCGCATCGCACGATTCATCGACACCTGGTCGAAGGCCGTCGTCGAGAGGGTGTTTCCCCTCAACGGCGCTCTCGACAAGATCGTCGGCGATTGCGTCATCATCCTGTTCGGGCCGCCGTTCTACGACACCCCGGCCGCTGTGGTTGCAAGAAACGTCGTCCAGGCGGCAATCACGATCAGGACATTCACCGACGAGTTCCTCGCCTCACCCGAGAACGCCGACATCCAGCGGTCGCCGTTCTACGAGGATTTCGGCGTCGCGATCGGCATCAATTACTGTTCGGCCGACGTTGGCCTGATCGGGCCGAACCAGGACATGACGGCGTTCAGCAGCGGCATGAACAACACCGCCCGCCTACAGGGTCTTGCGAAGCATGGCGAGATTCTGCTGACACCCTCAGTGAAAGAGCAAATCGAAGGGAGCGGTATCTGCCCCTGGAGTTTCAGCGGCCCGAACTCGGCGCCGGTCAAGAACGTGAAGGAACCGCTCGTCTATTTCAAACTTGAAAACGGAAACGTCTGAAGCGGCCTGGCACGTGTACATGCTTGTCTGCCGGGACGGCAGCATCTACACGGGCGTCACCACCGACGTCGACCGGCGCGTGCGCCAGCATAACGAGGGCACCGGGGCCCGCTACACCCGCTCGCGCCGGCCGGTATGGCTCGCGTTCACCGAGCCGTGCGGCGGACGGGGCGACGCCCTTCGCCGCGAACTGGCGCTGAAAGCCCTGACGCACGATGAAAAACGGCTGATGATTCTGGCCGCGGAGGCGCCCCCCCGCCACGTCGGAAAACAACCGTTCCCGCGGACGCTCAAGGTTCGAGGCGGACGACCAGACAGGTGAAATCGTCTTCCAGACCGCGCGTTCCGACGAAACGCTGAACCGCGTCGCGAATTGCGGCGACGAGTTCACTTGCCGACAGCAGGGCGCCCAGGCGGACCGCGTCCTTGATCCGTTCGAGGCCGAACATCTCTCCATCCAGGTTCCGGGCCTCGGTCACGCCGTCCGACAGAAAAACGATGATGTCGCCCCTCCGCATCGGGACGGTGGTGCAGGAATAATCGAGAACATCGCCGATGCCCAGCGGGGGGCGAGTGGAGTCGATCGTAAAGAACCGGCTTTCCGCCTGTCTGTACACAAGGACGGGAGGATGGCCGCAGTTCACGATCTGAAGAGTTTTCTGGTGCATGTTCAATCGCGCGAACACGAGGGTGACGAACGCGTAGAGATTCGCGAGCCGGGCCGCCAGTTCCCCATGCACCATGCCTAACAGGGCCTCGGGCTCAGGCAGACGCCGTCCCTCCCAAGCCAGAAGTCTCGAAAGCGAGCGCAGGAATGCGATGCGCGCGGCGGCGCCGATCAGCGCGGCGGGGGTTCCCTTTCCCATGACGTCGCCTATGACGAGATCGTAGACATGTTCACGGATCGGGAAAAAGTCGTAAAAATCCCCGTCAACCTCCATCGAGGGGATGGAGACGACGTCCATGGCGATTGAAGGCGGACAGACAGGAAGTCTGCCGAACAGCAGGTTCTGCTGGATCTCGGCGGCGATGGCGGCCTCCTGGGCCCGGGCCTTCTCGAGCGCCTCGCGTGCCTGGCGGAGAGAGACCTCGGCCTCTTTGCGCTCGGTGATGATCTGCGCGACGAGCATGCCGGCCATGACGGCGGAGTTGCCGGTTCGGACCGGCACGAGCCGCATCTCGATCACCTCCCCGGCGTATGACATTTCCTCGACGACCGTTTCGCCCGCCAGGGTGCGCCTGCAGAACCCTTCGATGGCTTCCGCGACGTCGCCGGGGAAGACCTCTTTCACGGTTCTTCCCTCGAGGCGCTCGGGAGTCAGGCCCCAACGCGCGCCCGCCTCGCCCTCTGCGACGAGGAACCGCGTTTCACGGTCGAACAACAGCACCATGCCGTTCGGATAATGGCTCGCCAGCAGGCGGTATCTGAGTTCGCTGCGTCGGCGAATCTGCTCGTTGCGCTGCCTGACGATCTCCTGGCGGAACACCGTGCCCCCGATTTCGAGAAGCTGGCGCTCCCAGACGGTCCAGCGTTTGAGGGCGTTGCGTTCGGAAAAGCCGAGCACGGCCCTCATCCGGCCGTCGAGCCGGAGGGGCCACAGGAGGTAGCCGCGAAGCACTTTCGGCGGCCCTTCGAGGACGGCCGCCACAGCTTCCGAGTTTCGCTCGAGCCGCTCGAGCAGCGCGGGATGCTTCTGAAGCGCCGGCAGGTGGTTCCATTCGGGAAAGGCGCCGACGTCCTGCGAACTCACGAGAACGTCGTGAAACTCGGTCAGATGCTCATCCATGAGCCAGAGAAAGGCGGAATCGACGCCGATGAAGCTGGCGATGCGTCTGAGCGCGGCCCTGATGCGGGCCCGGAAGTTGAGCATGCGGGAGGCCAGGAGCTCGTCCGAAAGCTGGTCGAGCAGGGCGACGAGCGATTCGAGATATTCGAACGAGACGTCTTCGGGAATGGGCATGTACACAGGATCGACTGTCTTCCGGTTTTCCTGGGAATTCAGTTCCTGTTCATCCAGAACGTGGATTCTGTTCCGGGTTTCCATGCCTCCTCACCTCTGCCTTCCCCATTGTATCTAGCAAGTTTCGTACGAGAAGCCTTCCCGGGGCGTACCCCGGGAAAGGGAATCAGTGAACCCCCGTTCTTGATTCCTGCCTGCATTAGCCAATGATCGGTCTCGCACGCCATCCCGCCCGTTCTGAGCCTGCCGAATAACGAGGGGTTCTCGCCCCCTTCGCCAGGGTAGGGCGAGCGAGAGGGATCATCGTTTCAGGGAAAAACAGGACAACACCGGGGATATTTTCCCTCCGGGTCTGCGATGACTCAGGCGGACTGCCAGCGTTTCAGGAAAAGTTCGCGAGCCAGCGTGATGTAGGCGCGTTCCTGAACGAAAATTTCGAGTGTGATGGTTCCGTCGTAGACTTTTTTCAGACCGGGAACGAAGGTATCCCAGTCGATGCGGCCGGTTCCGGGAGGCAGGTGCTGGTCCTTGCTTCCGTCGTTGTCGTGAAGATGCACATGGACGAGGCGGTTCGCAAAGGCCTGGGCGAATTCGAGGGGGTTGCGCCGGTTCAGGTTGAAATGGCCGACGTCGAGATGGAACCCGAGGTCGGGATGATCGTTCATGAGTTTTTCGAGATTTTCGCGCGTTTCGTGGGGAGAGCCGACCGGCTCGTACATCAATCCCACGCCGAACTCCCGTGCCGCCGCCTCGACCTCGTGCAGCGACTCGCTCTGCCAGGCGAGTCCTTCCTCGGCCGTGAACATCGATGTCGGCCAACTCGCATGGATCGTCACCCAGGGCATGCCGATCCGGCCGAACACCTCGAGGTAGGTCCTGGCGGTGTCGATGGCGGCCCTCCGCATTTCGCGCATGGCCGAGCCGATCGGCAGATACCAGGCAAGATGACCGACACACCCGAGCCCGTGTGCATCCAGGGCCGAACGCACGGTGGCCGCGTCGACGCGCTCGGCTGTGCCCTTGTCCGGTTCCAAAAAGAGGTCGACGAAATCGAAGCCGGCCGACGCGATCCATTCTATTTCTTCGACGATATCACGCCTCGGATGCGTGGGATACCCGAGTTTCATGTCAGTCAGCTCCCGTTCTCAGAAGTTTGTCGACCCACGCCGGCACGACCTCGGTCGCGGGGCCGTACGTCGCGTCGGCGAACCGCGAAGCGCCGACCGACGGCTCGAGGTTCAGCTCGATCGTGCGCGTGCCGCCGTTCGAACGGGCGCGTTCGACAAAGCCGGCCGCCGGGTAGACGTTTCCCGACGTGCCGATCGCCGCGAACAGGTCGCAACGATCTATAGCATCAAATATCTCATCCAAGCGAAGCGGAGTTTCGCCGAACCAGACAATGTGCGGCCGCACCCCGCCCTTTCCGGCGCAGTGCGGACAGGCCGTCTCTGGCGAGATCTCGCCGGTCTCTTTCCATATGCGCCCGCACCGCTCGCACCGCACCTTGAGAAGTTCTCCGTGCATGTGGATCAGTCGGGTCGAACCGGCTCGCTCGTGCAGGTCGTCGATGTTCTGCGTCACGACGAGCAACCGGTCGCCCAACTCCCGCTCGAGTCTGGCAAGCGCATGATGGGCGGCGTTCGGCTGCACGGAACTCAACTGCATGCGCTGCTCGTTGTAGAACCGGTGAACCTTGACGGGGTTGCGCAGATACCCTTCGGGCGTCGCCACGTCTTCGATCCGGTACCGTTCCCAGACGCCGCCGGCGTCGCGGAAGGTGTCGAGGCCCGATTCTTTCGAGATGCCGGCCCCGGTGAGAACAACGATCCGGTGTGTACGTTCGATCATGAAGGTACGTCATCCCTGTCGCTCGTCGATGACGGTTTTGATTTTGCCGGTGCGGATGCTTCGAGGCAGTCCGCCCGGCGGCAACCACTCGATCTCGACGTTCAGCCAGCCGTCTTTGATGGCCTTGGCAAGCTTGTAGGAGCCATGCCCGAGGCCATCGAGAACCTGAGCGTCGGGAAGCGGCCGCCCGGCTTCCAGGCGAAGCACCAGCAAATCGCGGCTGTTCCTCGTACGGGCGACGATCTGGAAGTTCTGGCTCACCGCAAGGGTCGCTAGGCCGGCGGCAACGTCGCCGGGAAGCAGGTTGATACCGCCGATCACGAGCAGATCGTCGCATCGCCCCAGCAGTTCGAAGGTCCTGCCGGAGAAGCCGCAGGCGCACTCGTCCATCTCGACCCAGCGTCCGAGGTCGCCCGTCTTGTATCGCACAACCGGCATCAGCAGACGAGTCAGGTTGGTCGAGACGATCTCGCCCGGCTCGCCGTCGCTTCGCACGGCGCCGGTTTCCGGATTGACGATCTCGACGAACTGGTATCCCTCCAGTACATGGTGCAGGGAGCCCCCGAGATGCATGCACTGGTAGCCGATCGGGCCGGTGTCTACGCAGGCATACCCCGCGGAACGAACGAACTCGCACCCGAGCGTGCGACGCAGGAACTCTACCGTCGGCGCCCGCAGATGTTCACCGCCGTAGAGAATTTTCCTGATCCGCACGTTCGAACCGCTCCGCTCGACCTCCTCGGCCAGCTTGATGATCACGGACGGCAGGCCGACGAGCGCGTTGGCGTTGAACGCCTGCAGAAACTTGATCATCATGTCGAAACTGGTCGCGCCCCCGATCGGCATGTTCAGGCAACCGATGTTCTCGAGCGCCCGACCAGCGACGTTGAAGCTGGTCCAGAGGTTGCCGGCGAGAAAGATATTCCCGACGACGTCTTCGGGCTCGAGCCCCGCGGTGGAATAGATAAATCCCAATACATCAGTTGCTATTTTATATTCCTCGTTGGAATACAGCGCGAATTTCGGCTGGCCGGTCGTTCCGCCGGACGCGTAGACGTAGGCGTCGGCCATCGGCCCGGTCAGGATGTCGTTCGAGAGGGGCGGCGAGTGGCGGTAGAACGTGTCGCGATCCAGCAGAGGAAGCGCACGGAGGCGTTCCGCCGGCGACCGATGCTTTTTTTCCGCCGCGGTGACGAGGGGCCCGTAAAAGGGAGATCGGCGCAGGGCATCGAGAAGGTTGCTGATGATGCGCCCCGGCTCGTTCCGGTGTTCCCGGTCGATCCATTCGACGAGTTGGGAAAGCAGGAACGCACCTTCGTGCGGGGCGCCCGCCTTTCCCTCGCTCATGCCGCCGAACTCGGTGATGCGCTTGGCGCCGGCGGCCGGCAGTCGTTCCTCGAGTGTCTCCCGGCAGGCCGGGCCGACCGCGAGGCCGACGGTCTGGAGATACGCGCCGATCGGGCGGATTTCCTCCATCAGGCGGTCGACCGACGGTACGAGTTTGAAGAACAGCGTCCGGTTCAGGCAGGACACCTTGAACGCGGGGTCCTCCTCATAGACGAGCGTCCAGTCGAACGCATCTGGGCAGATCAGCTTCGCCCGCCCTTTCACTTCGGCCATCAGGGCCAGCTCGCGCACCTTGCGGATCTCGACCTTCTCGTCGAAACCGATCGGCCCGATCGGCAGTTCTTTCGAAACCCGTTGCAATTCGGCGCTCAGCCGCTCCATCAGGACGAATACCGACTTTGGCGAGTCTCCGATGGTATAGACCAGGTGAGGCGACGAGCAGGCCTGCTGATCCCAGGCGCAGAGATCGAGCGCGAGGCCGCGCACGACCTCGTCCGGCAGACCGGCTTCAAGCGTTTCGGCGTCGGCGACGGCAAACGAGTAGCGGGGCCCGTTTTCGATCAGTCTCGTTCCGCTGCCGATGCGCTTGCGCACCGAGGCAAGCGCATCGCGACCGCCCCAGAAGACGACCGTCAGATCGGCCGACAGAAGCGATCCTTCGACCGTTTCGTCTCCGCCTTTCCAGGATACGATTGCCTGGTTCGGCCAGACGAGGCCGTCTGGATCGCTTTCGCGCAGGCTTTGCATGAACAGGCGCGGGAACACGGGATCGACGTGCGACATCTTCAGGATGTTCGCGTTCTTCGTGAGAATGCCCGCCAGCAGGCTGTCGACAGCGCCCACGAAGACGTTTCCGGCGGCGAGATGGACCACGACGCCGCGGGGGATGGCCCGAAGATCGTATCCGAGGTCGTTCCGGGCAACCCAGCCATCCATGACGGCCAGTTCGCCGATCTCACCGAACAAGCGAGCCTCGGTCGCATCGTGCCGGCACAGTTCGGCGACGACGTCGAGTCCTTTTTCGACCATCTCGGGGCTGAAGCCGATCAGGCCGGGAAGTTCCCTCTGAGCGGTCTTGCGAAGCGGGTGTTCCGGGTCCGCCCAGACGGCTGCCACACGGTCGAGAACCTCGATGACCTCGTGGATCGGGACCGAAGCTGCAGCCGAGGCGCGTTCCCGTCCGGCGGCGATCAACGAAGGGATCTTCTCCCCGTTCAGTGAAGCGTCGGCAACCTCGGCACCAAATATAGTCGTAGATATCATATTCATCGACTCACTGTTTCAGAAGATCGAGTGCGGAGATGGCGCATCCCTTGTGTTTCGCCACGCCCGCGCGGCCGAGGATTTCCAGCGTTTTTCCGGAGCGGCCGCAGGGGCAGCCGCCGGCCAGGCGAGCCCGGTCCGTCGTCAGAAGCGAGATCGAGGGATAGCTCGAAAGATACGGCGTCATCAGATGCAGCAGGCCAGGCTCTCCGTCGGGAAGCGGCTTCAGCGTTTCCGGATCGACGACCTGCGCCCGGGCGAACACCGGGACATGCAGGCGGCCGCACTCGCAGTCGACGTAAGGAATGCCGTGCTCGACCATGCCGAAACTGTCGCGAATGTTCCGCTCGGGCATTCCGAGAATCGCCGACACGCGTTTTTTGAACAGGTCTTTCGTCACTTCGCGGTCTTTGTGAATCTTCCAGCCGCCGCCGGTGATGACGAACGCGCGCTCGCCGAGCGTCAGCCGCTTGCCGCGCGATTCGAGTTCGTCGCAGACCTGCCAGAGGTAGGCGGGAAACCCGAGAATGCGAACCGGCCGGCCGCGTCCGGCGAACGTCAGAAGTCGACGCACCGTCATGCCGAGATCGAACTCGAACGCTCCGGTCGCCTCGCTCCAGCGGATCGCGTAGAACACCGATCCGCGCCGCGTGAGACCGGTCAGGATCTTGTCGGAAAACGCCGTTCCCACGTTCTTTGCGATGCGCGGGTCGTAGGTGAAGCAGAGATAATCCGCGGTTTCTTCCCTGTTCACGAGGCCGAGCGAACCGAAGATGGCATCGACGACGCGCAGAATCCGGTCGTAGGAGCGTTTGTCGAGCACGATCGCGCTGCGCTGGCCGCCGGTTCCCGAGGAGGTCAGCTCGATCTTTATTTTCGAATCGGGAATCGAGATCAGCCGGTGTTCCTTGAAGATCGTCACAAGCAACGGCGGAATATCCTCTGGAACGGGCGACGCGTCTTCCGTCAGTCCTTTCGCCTGGAGAAATCCGGCGAATTCGGGGCATCTCGCTCGGTGCCAGGCGAGCGTTTCACGCATGGCATCGACGAACAGCGCATCGGTTGCACGACAGTGGGCAAACGCATCGGAAAGATCGAACAGCCTGCCACAGGCCTCAAACGGTGGTTTCTCAGCCAAGTCGCCACTCCTCGTCGAAATCGGGCTGGCAGCGCACCAGCATTTCATACCAGCATTTCATGAACGCGTCGAGAAATCGCCGATTCGTATCGACCAGGTGGAGGTCCATAAAGTCGAGACTCTCGAACGATCGCGAAAAGACGATGTAATCCTCACGGCAGCCGTCATCGGCCATGCGCATCGCAGGGAAATACGCGCAGGGCAGAAACTTGGCGTCGATCGCGTTGCGCTGATACTCGGGGTTGAACGCGCTGACGAGCATCTCGATGTATCGCATGCCGAACTGAGCCGCCGCTTCGCAGAACCACATGATGACGCGGCGCCGATCCTCGTTCCGGATGCGGTACGCCACGATCGTGCCGTTCCCGTCGGTCTCGTTGAAATCGACGAAGATTTCGGCGTGCTTGTCTTCGGAGACGAACAGCAGGTTCGGCGTGATGAACGGGAAAAAGACCTTGTCCATCATGTCGTGGTCCTGGTAGAGGTCGAAAAGCTGGAGGATACGCTTCTCGTCGCGCTCGACGCAAAACCGGATCTGGTCGCCCATGCGCCGCGGATCGGCTTTGTCAAGTTCGATGATTTCGGGCTCTTCAGTGATTCCGAGCACGTCCATCGCGATACGGTAGAACTCGACGACCTCGGGAATCAGCTTCGGGTAAGGACGGCGAAGGGCGAGCGAGTTTTTCCGGAAGAAGACCTCGAGACCATGCGTCTCGAACGACTCGACCTTCCTGACGTTCGGGAAAATGCCCATCGGATTGAAATCGAGATGTTCGAGGACGACCTGCGGGGCCACGCTGACCGTTCGGGTCGTCGCGTAGATCACGTCGCAGGTGCGGGTGCGGACGGTCAGCCTCGCGATGCCCTGCTGGACCATGAACCGCATGACGTCCTGGCCGCGGAACTCGCCGAGAACGACGGCGGCATAACACTTGCCGAACTTGTTGACGGGGTCGATCGCGAAGATGACTGAGCCGATGATCCGCCCCTCGCATGTGGCGATCGTCCAGAAATAGTTCGGATCGTCGGCCTTCTTCGCGATCAGTTCGGGTTCCTGGACTTCCCGCAGCGTATACTTGCCTTTGTATACTTTATGATATAGTTGGATGATTCCTTCGGCATCCGCCGGGGTGGCCGACTTGAACTCGACGATCCTGCCATCCTGCAATGATATCTGCTGCATTCGCTTCCGGATGTCCTCGCTTTGCGTAACGGCGTATGATCGCTGCAAATCTTCTCTTCAGTATAAATCTCCTGGTTCATCGAGTCAATTTCTCACCCCGGTGGAGCTTTGTTCTTCAATCTGTCCTGAATCTGTCCTGGATCTGCGTCATCTGTGATATCCCCGTATTTTTCCCCCACCCTAGCGCATGCACGGAAAAATATTTTTACGGTGCCCCTTGTGGAACCCCGGTCGTGTTTGTTATGCTTTTCCATCCCCGGTTCATACCCTCGCGAAAGAGGCGGAAACGTTCTTGCAGAGCCTGATTGATAGCTTTCTGGCCCACTGTGAAAAGGAGCGGTCGATGTCAGCGCACACGGTGCGCGCATACGCCGCCGATCTTCACCTCTTCCTCGATTGGATGCGTCGCATGGCGCCGCCGGCAGAGCCTGCCCGCGCCGAAAAACTCACCGCATCCGAGATCCGCTCGTTCTGGGCACAACGGCGACAGGCGGGTGTGTGCGGCAACAGCGTGAGGCGTGCACAATCGGCTCTCAGAGGCCTTTTTGCGTTTGCAATCCGCAGAGGAGTCATCCGCGAGAACCCCATGGACACGGTGGATCCGGCCCGCGGCGGCAGGCCGCTCCCCCGGATTCTTTCCGAGGAGGAAGCCGAACGGCTGATGACCTCGAACGACTCGTCGCTGTCGGGGCTTCGGGACAGGGCTCTTCTCGAACTTCTCTACGGAAGCGGACTTCGGGCATCAGAAGTCGTTTCGCTCACGAGGCAGTCCCTCGATTGTCGGGCCGGGCTCCTGCGGGTGACGGGGAAAGGGTCGAAAGAGCGCATCGTTCCTCTCACGCCGGCCGCCATAAACGCCGTCGGCGAGTATCTCCGACGCCGGGATGCCGAACAGCCTGATGCACGGAACGAGCCGGCCCTTTTCCTGAATCTGCAGGGCACCCCCCTCCGGGTGCGCAGCGTTGCCCGCATTCTGGAAAAGCATATCCGGGCCATTGCTCTCGCGCGTCACATCAGCCCTCATGATCTTCGTCACTCGTTCGCGACGCATTTGCTGAACGGCGGCGCCGACCTCCGCGCCGTGCAGGATATGCTCGGCCATGCAAGCCTTTCCACGACGCAGATTTACACGCACCTAAGCCGCGACCGGCTCCAGAAGATTTACACAGCCACCCATCCCCGCTCCGGAGGAGAAACGTCATGATCGGGACCGACGGATTCAAGGCGACCACCATCCTGGCCGTCATCCGCGACGGCCGCCTCGCCATGGGGGCGGATGGCCAGGTCACGCACGGCGACCAGATCGTCAAGCACGGAGCCCGCAAGCTCCGCAGGCTTTCCGGCGACCGCGCCCTCGGCGGCTTTGCGGGGCACACGGCCGACGCGCTGACCCTGTTCGAACGGTTCGAATCGAAACTCGAGGCGGTTCCCGGCAGCCTCAAGCGAGCCGCGGTCGACCTTGCGAAGGAGTGGCGGACGGACCGTGCCCTGCGCCGGCTCGATGCGATGCTCCTGGTCGGGGACGCGGCACAGATCCTGCTTCTGTCAGGCCAGGGCGACGTCGTCGAGCCCGACGAGCCGGTCGCGGCAATCGGCTCCGGTGCCCCGGCGGCGCTCGCGGCAGCCCGTGCCCTGCTCAGGCACACGACGCTCGGCGCGGCCGAGATCGTGAAACACGCGATGCAGATCGCTTCGGAACAGTGCATTTATACGAACGACAGAATCACCGTGGAGATACTCGCGCGATGACCGACAACGCAATGCACCGATCCACGGCACCGGCCCGGGAACTTCTTCCCCAGGATATCGTCGCCGAACTCGACCGGTATATCGTCGGCCAGCAGAAGGCCAAACGCGCCGTCGCGATCGCCTGGCGGAACCGCTTTCGCCGCAGCCTCGTCAAAGGGCCGCTGTATGACGACATCCGCCCGAAAAATATCCTGATGATCGGCCCCACCGGCGTCGGCAAGACCGAGATCGCCCGCAGGCTGACCCAGATCGCGAACGTCCCGTTCCTCAAGGTCGAGGCCACAAAGTTCACCGAAGTGGGCTACGTCGGCCGCGACGTCGACTCGATCATCCGCGACCTCGTCGAAACCGGGCTTCGCATCGTCCGGGCGCGCCGCATGGCCGAGCTCGCTCCCCAGGTCCAGGCGCGCGTGCGCGAGCGGCTGCTCGACCTGCTTCTGCCGAGAAAGCACCCGCTGAGCGGGTTCGAACGGGGCTCAACAAAACACCACGAAATGCCGATGGACCGTATAGAGCCTGATTCCCACGACACGATCCGCGACCACCTGGCCGCCAAGCTCGACGCGGGACAGCTCGATGAACAGACTGTCGAAATCGAGGTGACCGAGAACGTGACACCGACCGTCGAAGTCATTTCCCACAGTGGGGTCGAGGAAATGGGCTTCAACCTTCAGGGAATCCAGTCCATGCTCGGGACCATCCTCCCCGGTCGGCGCGGCCGGCGGCGTGTCACGGTCCGAGAGGCGCGCGAGCAGCTGACGAACGAAGAGACGGCCCGGCTGGTCGATTCCGAAGAGAGCCAGCGCGAGGCCGTGAAGCTCGTGGAATCGCACGGCGTCGTCTTCCTCGACGAGATCGACAAGATCGCCGCCTCCTACGTCAGCAAGAGCGGCCCCGACGTCTCCCGCGAAGGCGTGCAGCGCGACCTGCTGCCCCTCGTCGAGGGCACGACGGTCATGACGAAGCACGGCCCGGTGAACACCGACCACATCCTGTTCATTGCGGCCGGCGCGTTCACGGTCACCAAGCCGTCCGACCTGATTCCCGAGCTCCAGGGGCGATTCCCGGTTCGGGTCGAGCTCGACAAGCTCACCGCCGCCGACTTCGAGCGCATTCTCACCGAGCCGACAAACGCCCTGACTCGCCAGTATGCGGCGCTTCTCGCCGCTGACGGCGTCGACCTGGTCTTCACGCCCGAAGCCATCGAGCGCATCGCCTCGTTCGCCGTCATGGTGAACACGATGCAGGAAAACATCGGCGCGCGTCGCCTGCACACGGTGATCGAGCGGCTCCTCGACGAGGTCAGCTTCGACGCCCCCAAGGCCGCGCAGGGCCGGTATGAAGTCACTCCCGAGCTGGTCGACCGCGTTCTGGGTCCGTTCCTCAAGGACCAAGACCTCGCCCGGTTCATTCTCTGACAGGAGGCATCACGCATGTTCCGCGATCTGACCGAAACCTCCACCCTCAATCTTCTCGCGAAGGGCCTCGGAACGGCCGCCCTGCGCCACAAGGTCATTTCGAACAACATCGCGAACGTGAACACGCCCGGCTTCAAACGCCAGGTCGTCAGCTTCGAGGACGAGATGGCGAAAGTGTTCGACGGACGCCCCGAACTCGCCGGGAAGCGCACCGACGACAGGCATATTCCCATAGATAACATCAACTATATGGATGTGACGCCATCCGTCGCGACCGATCGCGTGCATGTCATGCGCAACGACCGGAACAACGTCGACATCGACGTCGAGATGGCCGATCTTTCCAAGAACACGATGCTGTATCAGATCGAATCGACGCGGCTCGCGGCGATGTTCTCGGATCTGAACGACATCATCACGAGAGGAGGTAGAGCCTGATGGGTCTCTTCGGCGCCATCGACACATCCGCTTCCGGCCTGACCGCGGAGCGTCTCCGGATGGACGTGATCTCGAACAACATCGCGAACGTGAACACGACGCGCACCGAGGACGGCGGTCCGTTCCGGCGCCAGTTGTGCATCTTCCAGTCGCGCAGCCACGAGCACCGGTGGCCGTTTACGGCCGCCACCGAGCGCGGCAAATCGCCGGTCGGCACGGGCGTCAGGGTCGCGGGCGTGATGTCCGACCAGTCGCCCTTCAAGCTCGTCTACGACCCGAACCACCCCGACGCGGACAAAGACGGCTACGTCCGGTTCCCCAACATCAACATTGTGCATGAGATGGTCGACATGATCACATGCACGCGGGCCTACGAAGCCAACGTCACGAGCATCAACGCGGCGAAGGACATCGTGAACTCGGCGCTTGGCATCGGAAGACGATGAGGTAGATGACGGAGATGCGCATCGAATCAATTACCCCGTTCGAAACAGGCAAACCCAGCGCCGCGTCCCGCATCGACGCGAAGGAGCAGTGGCAGATGTTCGCCGACAAGCTTCAGACGGCGATCACCGAGGTCGACGACCTCGAGAAGGCATCGCAGAAGCTCACGCAGGACGCCGTCCTGGGCCGCGTCGAAAACCTCCACGACGTCATGATCGCGGCGGAAAAGGCCCGCACCGCCATGAACCTGACGCTCGAGGTCCGCAACAAGGCGCTTGAAGCCTACAAGGAAATCATGCGCATGCAGTTCTGATGAGGCATGAACACTCGTTCTGCATACACGGTCTTTTCATCATCGAGCTTGAAACCCCGGCCTTCCATGACCTGAAACATCAGGCAGGATACGTTGGGCGCCCGCGGAAGGCGGGCAACACGGAGTAGGGAGTAAGGCAAACATGACCGAGTTCTTGCGGCAACTCTGGGAGCCCATCGCGAAGCTTCCCCGGGCCCAGCAGATCATGCTGGCCGGTATCGTCATACTTGTATTCGCCGGTATTATAACGGCCACGATGTGGGGTTCACAGAAGGACTTCACGCCGCTCTTTGAAGAACAGCTGAAACTCGAGGACGCCGGCAAGGTCGTTGCGAAGCTGAAGGAACTGAACATCGAGTACAAGCTCGGCGCCACGAGCTCGGACATCCAGGTCCCGCTCACCGACAAGAGCTACATTCTTCTCCAGCTCGCCCAGGAGAAGACCCTGCCCCAAGCCCGCGCCGGCTGGTCGAAGCTGATCGACGACCGGTCGATGTTCGCCGGCACGACGAAGGACGAGTTCGAGCTCAACTTCGTCCGCGGCCTCCAGGACGAGCTGGAAAGCTCGCTGATGCGTTACGACGCCGTCGAGAGCGCGGAGGTCCACATCACCAAGCCGAAGAAAGAAGTCTTCAAGGAGGACCAGAAGGAGCCGACGGCCGCCGTCTTCCTCAAGCTCCGGCCGAACAAGGACCTCGACCGAGACAAGGTCCGCGCCATTCGAGAGTGGCTGTCCTCAGCTGTCGAGGGACTCAAGCCCGAGAATATCCGCATCACCGACACCGAGGCGCACGACCTGACCCGCCTCCTCGACGAGGACGAAGACATGACCCTCGACAAGGTCAAGTCGGCCCAGCTCAAGCACACGATCGAAGTCGAGAAACGCCTCGAAAAGAAGCTTCGCAGCCAACTCGAAGAGGCGTTCGGCAGCGGCAAGGCGTCCGTGCGCGTCACCGCCACGATGGACTTCGACCAGAAGGAAGCGCTCGCGGAAGTGCTGATTCCTCCAGTCGAAGGCGCGACGATGGGCGTCATTGTTTCCCAGAAAATCGAGAACGAAGCCTACGAAGGCAAGGACCTCACGAAAGACGGCGAGCCCGGCGTGAATTCGAACCTGCCGCCCGGCGCGCCGGCCTACCCTTCGACCGAGGGCACCACCGCCAACAAATACCAGCGGAACGCGGCGATCCAGAACGTCGATTACACGAGATCGAAGGAAAAGTTCGTCAAGGAACAGGGCACCATCAAGCGCCTCTCGGTCTCGATCATTCTCGACGGCAACTCGGAGAAGGTGCCGCCAAGTCTCGAGGAACAGATCAGGAGCGTCGCCCAGGCCTCGGTCGGCTTCGACAAGAAGCGCGGCGACCTGCTCACCCTCATGGTGTATCCGTTCAACAACGACATGGCCGAGAAAGCCCGCCGCGACATGGTGGAGCGGCAGCATCAGGAGCGAACGATGTTCATGATTGTCATTGGACTGTTGATGGCCATTCCCGTCATGCTCGGAATGGTGTATATTTTCGTCCGGATGTCGCGGGCACGGGCGATGGTCAAGGAGCAGGAAGCGCTCGTGGAAGCGACCCGGGCGAAGGAACAGCTGCGGCAAGCCGAAGAGATGCGCAAGCAGAAGATTCGGGAGCAGCAGGAGATGGAGTGGGAGCGCCGCTTCCAGGACATCAACAACTTCTTCCCGGAGATCAAGGAGCTCGAGGAAAAGCGGCGCAAGGTGCAGGATCTGCGGCAGAAGGCCTACTCCTATGCGCGCGAACAGGACGTCATGCCGCCTGACTTCGACGAGATGACGCCCGAAGAGCAGTATCTGTTCCGCGAGGCGTTCAAGCGCAAGGCGGACGGCACGCTCGACGACGGCCTCGCCCGCATCGAGGCCCTCATCGGCGAGCGGGAACGGGCCCACCAGGCCGAGATGGACAAGCTCGCCCAGGAGGCCAACGTGCGCGCCAAGCTCGAAGACCGCGTGCGGCAGCTCGTGGAAAGCAAACCGGAGGATGCGGTGCAGGTTCTCCGCATCTGGCTCGAGGAGGAATAACGCTCCGTGGCAAAGGGTCTCGAAAAACTTCTTGCAGGCTCGAGGGAAGTCGACGGCGACGAACTCGGGCCGCAGCTTTCGGGAAAAGCGAAAGCCGCGATTCTGCTCATTTTCCTCGGGCCCGAGGCCAGCGGAAAGATGTTCCAGTCCCTGACGGACCCGGAGATCGAGGCGCTGACGATCGAGATCGCCAAGCAGCGCAAGATCTCGACCGAAGCGAAACTGCTGGTGCTCGGCGAGTTCGAGCACCTGATGATGGCGCGCGAATTCTACGCCGAGGGCGGCCTCGACTACGCGAAGCAGCTGCTCGAGAAGGCCGTCGGCCCGAGCAAGGCGCTCGAGGTGCTCTCGCGCATGGGCACGTCGCTTCAGGTGCGGCCGTTCGAAGCGGCCCGCAGCGCCGACCCGACCCAGCTGGCGACGCTGATCCAGACCGAACACCCGCAGCTGATCGCCCTCATCATGTCGTATCTCCAGCCGGAAAAGGCGGCGATGATTCTCCAGTCGCTGCCGGCCGACATCCAGACCGAGATCGTGAAGCGGCTCGCCCTGATGGACCGGACCAGCCCCGACATTACGCGCGAGGTCGAGAACTTCCTCGAGAAAAAGCTGTCGTCGCTCATCGGCCAGGACTTCGCGAGCGCGGGCGGCCTCGATTCGCTGGTCAACGTGCTCAACCAGGTCGACCGCGCCACCGAGAAGACGATCATCGAGACCATGGAAGTGCAGGAGCCGAGCCTCGCCGAAGAGATCAAGAAGCGCCTGTTCGTGTTCGAGGACGTGGTGCTGATCGACGATCGCGGCATCCAGCGCCTCATGAAGGAAGTCGATCCGAAGGATCTCTCGGTCGCCCTCAAGGGCGTCACCGACGAGGTGAAGGAGAAGTTCTACAAAAACATGTCGAAGCGCGCCGCCGAAATGCTCAAGGAAGAAATGGCCTACATGGGGCCGGTGCGCATCCGCGACGTCGACCAGGCGCAACAGCGCATCGTCGGCGTCGTCAAGACTCTCGAAGGCAAGGGCGAAATCGTCATATCGCGCCCGGGCGAGGAGGAACTGATTGGCTGAGCGATTCACGGACCCCTGGGCCCAGGGCCGGAAGGGCATAGACATACTGGCCGATATACTTCAGCACACCGATCCGGCGACCGTCGCGAACATCATGAAGAACCTGCAGCCCGAACTGCCGCAGATCGTGAGCGAACTGCGCCGGCGCCTGCTGGTGTTCGAGGACATCGCCCACGTCGATCCGCGCGGCGTGCAGAAGCTGCTCAAGCGCATCACGATGCGCGACCTCGCCCTCGCGCTGAAGGGGGCGCCCGACAGCGTGCTGCAGAATCTGGGCACCAACATGTCGCAGCATCTCATCCAGGATCTGCGCGACGAGATCACCGCGATCGGCCCCCGGCCGGCCGCCGAGATCGAAGCGGCGCGGGCTCGCATCCTCGGCATCGTCCGCGACCTGATCAACCAGCGTGAGCTGTATATCGAGCGGCCGGGCCAGCCGTCACGGACGGTTCTCTGATGGCCAAGATCTTCAAGTCGTTCCAGGTCAGGATCGACCCGTCGACCAAAACCGCGGTTCCGACGGTGTGGCCGCCGCGCCCGCCCGGACCGCCGCCCGGCATGGACGAGGAAGAGGAAGACTCGACCTTCCACGCCATTCCCCCCGAGTCGCTCGGGAAGACCGCGAAGCCGATCGTTCCGCAGGCGCCGGGAGAGCATCCGCCGGAGAGCCACGAAGGCGCCCAAGGCGGCAGGTCGCCCGTTCCCCCCGAGGCGGCAGGCTCCGAAGGCCTGTCGGCAGAGGCGGCGGCGGCGCGCGCCGGATCGGCGAAATCGGCCGCTTCCCGCAAGTCGCTCGAGCTCGCGGCGCTCGAACAGCGCCTGCGCGACTGGGAGCAGCAGCTCACCCAGCGCGAAAGCCTCCTTCGCCAGGAGGAAGAAGCGTTGCACCGCGAGTCACTTGCCCGCCGCCAGGCGCTCGAGCAGGAATCGGCCCGCATTCTCGAGATGGCGAAGAAAACATCCGAATCAAACCTCGCCGCGGCGCGCGCCGAGGCCGAGTCGATCCGCAAGAGCGCGGCCGTCGAGATCGAGACGGTGAAGCAGAAAGCCTATAAAGAAGGCTACGCGCTCGGCGAGGAGAAAGGCATATCGGCAGGCGAAAAAGCCGGGCGCGAGGAGATCAGTCTCGACTGGCAGAACCTGATGCAGGAAACCGAGATGCTGATCTCCGAGCTGAAGACGAGCCGCATGGCGATGCTCAAGTCTTCCGAAGAGGAGATGGTGCGACTCGTGATCGCGTTCGCCCGGAAAGTCTGCAAGGTCGAGCCGGTCGTGCAGCCCGAGATCATTCTCTCGAACCTCGACGCGGCCATCAACAAGATCGCCGAAGCCGACAAGCTCGTGCTGCGCATCAACATGAAGGACAAAACGATGACCGAGGCGCACAAGGTCGAGCTGATGCGGCGCCTTTCCACCGTCAGCGATCTGCGCGTCGTCGAGGACGGCTCGCTGCAGCCGGGCGGCGTGAAGATCGAGACGAACAGCGGCACGATCGACGCCACGATCGAAAGCCAGGCGCAGGAACTCGAAAACGCGCTGATGCGTTTCCTCAAACAGGAGTAGCGCCGCGTGAGCTTCCGGTTTGAAGAATACGAGCGGATCATCGATTCGGCTGACACGGTGCGCGTCAACGGCCGCGTCAACCAGGTCGTCGGACTGCTCATCGAGGCGTCGGGGCCCCAGGCGGCCGTCGGCGATCTCGTGCATGTGCTCACCGGTCTCGGACCGATGCCCTGCGAAGTCGTCGGATTCAGGCGCGGAGCGGTGCTTCTGATGCCGCTCATCAGCACCACAGGCATCAGGCAGGGAAGCGAAGTCGTCCCGGCCGGCCTTCCGCTGTCAGCGCCGGCAGGCCAAGGCCTTCTGGGCCGTCTCGTCGACGGGCTCGGCGAACCGCTCGATGACAAGCCGCTGCCGGCGGGGCTGGTGAAGGTTCCCATCGTCCGCGATCCACCCAGCCCCTTCTCGCGGCGACGCATTCTCGAGCCTCTCGAGACCGGCGTTCGGGTGCTCGACGGCCTGTTCACGATCGGCAAGGGGCAACGTCTGGGCATTTTCTCGGGCTCGGGCGTCGGCAAGAGCACGCTGATGGGCATGATCGCCCGCAACTCGAAGGCCGACGTCAACGTCATCGGCCTGGTCGGGGAACGAGGCCGCGAAGTGCGCGAATTCATCGAAAAGGATCTCGGCGAGGATGGGCTTCGCCGCTCCGTCGTCGTCGTCGCCACGTCCGACCGGCCGGCCCTTGTGCGCGTCAAGGCGGCCTTCACGGCCACCGCCATCGCCGAGTATTTCCGTGACCAAGGCATGGACGTCATGCTGATGATGGACTCGGTCACCCGCTTCGCCCTCGCCCAGCGCGAGATCGGCCTCGCCGTCGGCGAACCTCCCACGACGCGCGGCTACACGCCGTCGGTCTTCTCGCTGCTTCCCAAGCTGATGGAACGCGCTGGCACGGCCCGTACCGGCTCGATCACGGCGATCTACACGGTGCTGGTCGAAGGCGGCGACATGGACGAACCGGTCGCCGACGCGGTGCGCGGTATTCTCGACGGACACCTCGTGCTGAGCCGCGAGCTGGCCCAACAGAACATTTTTCCGGCGGTTGATATATTGGCAAGTATTTCTCGCCTGATGCCGGACATCGCGCCGAAGCGCCAGTTCGAGGCCGCAGGGAAGGCGAAAGACACGTATTCGACCTACATGCAGTCGGCTGACCTGATCGGCATCGGCGCCTACAAGGCCGGCTCGAATCCGAAGATCGACACGGCGATCGCGAAACTGCCGAAGATCCAGGAATTCATCAAGCAGGGCATCCGCGAGCAGACCACGTACGACGAGGCGGTCAAGTCGCTCGAAGCGCTCATGGCGTGATGATGCGGCGGACGGTCGGCTGACATGGCGTTCAGATTTCGGTTCCAGCAGTTGCTAAACATCGCGATCCACGACGAGGACGCGGTGAAAGCAAGACTGGCCGTCAAGGACGGCCAGATCGCGGAGGCCGAGGCGCAGATACAGAAATACATCGATGAATATAATATTGGGCTCGAGGCAAAGGCGATCGACCTTCTTGCAGGCAGAATGGATCAGGTCCGGATGTATCCGCTGTTTCTCGCGCGCCTCGCGAACGCCCGGTCGTTTTACGAGGAGGAGCGCGACCGCCTCATGGAGCAGCGGGCGAAGATCGTCGTCGAACTGAACGAAAAGCGCCGGGTCCGCAAAACCTACGAGCGAATCCTCGAGCGCGACCGCAAGCGGTATGTCACGCGAGAGCAGAAGCTCGAGCAGAAGCGACTCGACGATTTCGCCTCGCGGCTTGGCCGGTTGAAATCAGGCGAGGAGGCGAACGAACCTGCCGTGCCGGCCAATCCGGGACAGGAGGGATAAAATGCTCGAAAACATGCGAAAGGTGCTCGAACGCATTGACGAGCTGAACGGCTCGTTCCGCGGGATGTCCCGCCGCCCGGCCCGGCGCGAGTCAGGCGACTTCGCCGCGGCTCTGAACGAGGCAAAACAGACGGGACTCGCGGCGAAGCCGCCCGCACCGGCGAAAGCCCCCGTCCCCCTGGCGACCGTTCCACTGCCGGCCCCGGCGAAGAACACGCGGGCCGTCGACCCCGAACAGTATCTCGGCCTGGTCGAAAAATATGCGGCAAAATATGGAATTGACCCGGCGCTCGTCAGACAAGTCATCGCCGTCGAATCCGGGTATGACGAGCGGAGCGTCAGCGACAAGGGCGCGATCGGCCTGATGCAGCTCATGCCCGAAACCGCCCGCGAGCTGGGGGTCACCAACCCGTTCGACCCCGAAGAGAATATTTCCGGCGGCACCAGGTATCTGGCCCAGCTGCTGAAACAGAACGGCGGCAACCTTCGGCTGGCGCTCGCCTCCTACAATGCCGGCCCGGGCGCCGTGCGCCAGTTCGGCGGCGTTCCGCCGTTCCCGGAGACCAGGTCGTTCGTCCGCAAGGTGCTGTCCGGCTACGAAAAGGCCGGCGGCGCCGGCGAAGACACGATAACGGAGTAACGCACGCATGGCAGATCCGAAAGTCCCCGCCCAGCCGGCCCGTCAACAGCCCGCCGCCGCCCCCGGACAGCGTCCTCAGAAGCAGGAAAAACCGGCAGACGGCGCCGAGAAAACGATCGCAGCCGCTGATGCCCCGGAGAACGATCCGCAGCCGGGCCCCGTCTCCAGACTATATCGAGTGATATCGAATCTTGCGTTCCTCGTCCTTCTCGGACTGTTCCTCGGCATGGTCGGCATGACGGCCCTCGCGCTCGACTTCCTGGATCTGCTCCAGTGGCGGTACCGCGTTCCCGAGGAATGGCGCGCGAAATGGCCGATCGCGGCGTATTACGACTTCGTCAGGCTTCACCAGCTTCCCGAGGAACAACGGTATCAGGAGCTTCTGCAGCGAGAAAAACAGCGCTACGACGAGATCATCGGGTCGGGCAGCGTCGACCTCAAGCGCCGCTCCGAGTCGCTTGAAGCCTCGTATCGCGAACTGGTGCGCTCTCAGGAGGAACTCTTCCGCAAGCGCCAGGAGGAACTGCGCATACAGCAGGAGGAGCTTCTGAAGGAGCGCAGGGCGCTCGACGACCAGAAAGCCGACCTCGCGACCCGCAAGGAGTCGGTCGACCTCATCTCGCGCCAGCTCGCCTCCGAAGCGGCGAGTCTCGAGGCCAGCATGATCAGGTTCATGGAAGACGAAAACCGCCTCAGGCCCGTCCAGGACATCGCCGCGGCGATGGAGCCCGCCGCCATGGCCCGCATCCTCGACGAAGTCTCCGACAACGCCCTGGTCTTCCAGATTCTCAAGGGCATCACACCCGCCCAGTCGGCCGCCATCCTGGCAGCAATGGATCCTGAGAAGGTCGGCAAGATCATGAAAATCTCGCAGAATCCCCCGGCCCTGCCCGCCGGCAACGACCGCAGCTACCTTCCCAAAAGCCTCCAGAATCTCGTCGCCACCTCCCAGGCCAACCTCCGCTGATCATCGGAAATTCCCAAATTGTCTGTAGGGGCGGGTTTGAAACCCGCCCCTTCATCACATCGGGATGCCAAAATGGGAAATGCCATTGTTTTGTGCGTGTGGTGCAGAGAATCTTCCTCTGCTATAGTATCTGGAGAATGTGGAGGCTGGTATGAGCGATCCAAAAGAAATCCCGACGAAAACATATACATATGCAGACTACTGCACGTGGACTGACGATAAACGATTCGAATTGATTGACGGTATTCCCTACGACATGACGCCGGCGCCGGGAACCCTCCATCAGACCTTGGTTGGTAAACTGTATCGTTTCCTGGATGAATTTTTCGAAGGAAAACGGTGTAAAGCATTCGTTGCTCCGGTCGACGTGCGTCTGCCCAAGGGAGACGAATCCGACGACGAGGTAAATACCGTCGTTCAGCCCGATGTGATCGTCGTCTGCGACGAAACGAAAATAGACGCCAAAGGATGCAGGAAAGCCCCCGACCTCGTCATCGAAGTGCTCTCCTTCTCGACCGCCTCGCGCGACCAAATTAAAAAGCGTGCATTATACGAACGTCACGGTGTCAAAGAATACTGGATCGTGCATCCCGACGATCGTCTGGTCTACATGTATCGGCGGTTACCCGACGGCCGTTTCGGTCCTGCCGACATCGTCGCGGCCGAAACCGAAAGCGGCACCCCGGTGACCCTCTCGACGCCGCTGTTTCCTGACCTCGCTATCGACCTGGGCCGTGTATTTCCGCCGCTCCCGCCCCGCGTCATTCGTGAAGGCCCGCCTCGCTATCTTTGATGAGTTCCTCTCCGGTGAAAGGACCATATCGCATGTCGGTACCCCGACAACATCCGAAAAAAGAAGGCTACACCTACGGCGATTATCTTACATGGTCTGATGACAAACGCTGGGAGATTATCGATGGCAACGTCTTCGACATGACCCCGGCTCCCACCACGCACCACCAGGAAATCTCCGGCAACCTGTTCGGCCTGCTCTGGGCTTTTTTGCATGGGAAGCCCTGCAAGGTTTTTCATGCACCGTTCGACGTGAGGCTTCCGAAAGGCAACGAAATCGATGAAAACGTGAAGACGGTTGTCCAGCCTGATATCATCATCGTCTGCGATGAGAAAAAGATAGATGAGCGGGGAATGCGCGGCGCACCGGATATTGCCATCGAAATTCTGTCTCCATCCACCGCTTCGCGGGACCACATTCTCAAGCGCAGACTGTATGAACATCACGGGGTGAAAGAATACTGGTTGATCGATCCGACCAACCGAATCTTCCACGTCTACCGGGCCAGCGCCTCAGGAACATTCGATAGGTTCGAGCCCCTCGATGACCAGGCCACCCTCGAGACCCCGCTCCTGCCGGGTCTGAGTATCCGACTGGCAGAAGTTTTCCCGAAATTGCCGCCAAGGGTCGTTCGGGAGGGCCCGAAAAAATACCAGGTATGAAGCACATGAAGCGCTTACCGTTTGACTCGCCCTATGCTCACGGATTCATTCGTGGTGCCGTGGCCGTGCCCGTCGTCCACCTGGCCGACCCTGCCGCGAATCTCGCTGAAACGCTCGTTCTCGCCCGACAGGCCCACGACGAGTGCGCGGCTGTCGTCACGTTTCCCGAGCTCGGGCTGACCGGGTACAGTTGCGAAGACCTGTTTCACCAGGCTGCACTGATCGATGCTGCTGAAGATGCCGTTGCCGGTGTGCGAAACGCCTCCCGCGGGCTGATGCCGGTGCTGGTCGTCGGAGCGCCGGTGAGGGCAGACGGCCGGTTGTTCAATGCCGCGATCGTCATCCATGACGGCCGGATTCTGGGCGTCGTTCCGAAAAGCTACCTGCCCAATTATAGAGAATTCTATGAAAAGCGCCAGTTCAGCGCCGCCCGGCACGCCATTCACGATGAAATCGATCTGTGCGGCGATCGTGTGCCGTTCGGCACCGATCTGCTGTTCGAGGCTCGCGCGACGGGGGACGGGCGCCTGACCGGCTCGACGTTCACCCTTGCGGTGGAAATCTGCGAAGATCTCTGGTCCCCCGTTCCGCCGGGCACCTTTGCCGCCCTCGCGGGTGCGACCGTCATCGCAAACCTTTCGGCCAGCAACGCGACGATCGGGAAGGGCGAATACCGAAAGCTCCTCGCGGCCTCCCAGACCGGCCGCTGTCTTTCCGCATATCTCTACGCAGCCGCCGGCCCCGGTGAATCGACCACCGACCTTGCCTGGGACGGCCACGGCATGATCTGGGAAAACGGCCGTCTTCTCGCCGAAACCCGGCGGTTTTCCAGGGGCGGCGATATCGTTCTGGCAGACATCGACATCGAACGCCTACTGCTCGAACGCCAGCGCGTGACGACTTTCGCCGACACGGCCTCCGATCACAAAGACCGCCTCCGGATGCGCCGCGTCGGCTTCCCATTCGCCGTTCCCCAGCAACCGGTTCCATTGCGGCGCGACATCGAGCGCTTCCCTTTCGTGCCAGGCAACCCCGCCGACCGCGACCGACGCTGCGAAGAGGCCTATGCCATCCAGGTGCAGGGGCTCGAACAGCGACTCCGCAGTTCCGGCATCGGAAAGCTCGTCATCGGCATATCTGGCGGCCTTGACTCGACTCAGGCCCTCATTGTTGCCGCCCGAACCATGGACAGGCTCGGCCTGCCGAGAAAGAATATTTTAGCCTATACCATGCCCGGCTACGCCACAAGCGACCGAACCCTGGCAAATGCACGCGGTCTGATGCAGGCAATGGGCGTGACCTCCGGCGAGATCGATATCCGGCCGTCCTGCGAGCAGATGCTGCGCGAC
>DAOSOK010000015.1 GCA_035373905.1 Candidatus Ozemobacteraceae bacterium
AAATGCTCGTCGACCCTGATCGCCTCTTCCAGGTGCTTGATGGCGGCGAACAGGTCGCCTTTCAGGCTGTAGGCCTTGCCGAGAAGGTAGTGCAGGCGGGGGTTGTCGGCATCATTCTCGAGAAGGGACTCGAGAAGGTCGATCGCCTGCTGATACCGGCCACGCTCGATGAACTCCTCGGCGCGCGACTCGGCGCCGGTTTTGAGGCTTTCCTTCGCTTTCTGGGCGGCCTGCGGCGGAAGCGGCGGCACCCGGAGGCTTTCGGTGGGAGGAAGCTGAGTCGATGGCGGCATCGCCGGAAGCGAGACGGGTGCCTGTTGTTGTGGTTGCCGGGCCGGCGGCAGGACCGGCAGATCCGGCGTGTAGGGCTGGGTTACGACCGGTGCCCGGGCTTGTTGGGAGGAGGATTCTCGCTGCGGTTGCCGGTTCCGGCCCGCCCGTTCCTGCGCAGCCCGGTCGAGCACCGCGGCCTGTTCTTCCCCGCGCTGCCGTTTCATATCGACGGTGCATCGGGCGATGCCGCGTCGTGCAGCGACCATCGATGGGTCGAGGACGGCCGCGAGCTGGTATTCCTTGAGCGCCTCCTGGAAGTTCCCGGTCAGCTCGAATACACGGGCCAGGTTGAAATGCACGCCGGGATGACGGGGAGACCGCTCGTAGGCTCGCTGCAGGCACTGGTGGGCCTGCTTGTATCGCTGTTGATATATATGGTTGACGGCCTCCTCGACGAGAATATTCGTGTCGTCGAACTGCGCGAAGGCCGGAAGCGCAGGGCCAAGAAGCAGCACTGCAAGCCATTTCCGGAAGTTCCATTCAGTGTCAAAGCGTTTCTGCATCGTTCATCGTCCTGTTTTTGACGTCACCGGGTCCCTATGTTACTATCGGTTCAGCAGACCACATTTCACATCGGAGGCCGTATGTCGATATTCCGTTTCATCTGGTGGGCAATGATCATCAGTCTGGCCGCGTTTGCCGGCTACGTCTACGGTTACCTGTCCGAATAATTTCCGCAGACCGAACCGACGCCTCCCGGAATGCCCATGAGCACCGGGAGGCGCTTTGTTTCAGGCGGAGCAGTCATCCAGCCGCCGGCGGCATCGTCGATGCCTTCTGTTTCTGGGCGAGCCAGGCCGCTTCGCGCAGGGAATACGCCTTCTGCACGCGGAGCAGCTTGTCATTGTCGTTGAGCAGTTCGGCCATCGTCTTGAGGGCCCGGAAGTCGCCCTGCCTGAGCATCAGCTCGCCGCAGGCCGCGCGGACGGCCTCGTTCTGATCATTCAACCCCTTGAACAGGGTGTCGTTCGCCTTCGCGCCGTCGATTGCCGCGCGATACCGGTACGATGCGGCACGGATGTTGTGGTCGGCATCGCCGGCCAGGGGCGCCGCATACTGCCTGAACTCGGCGCTGCGAAGCTTCGACAGAAGGTCGATGAACTGGGCTCTCAGCACCGGGCTGCGCTCCTTGCTCCACATCATGATGATCCGCGGAGCGTCCCCTGGCGCCGCGACTTCGCCCATCGCTTTGATGAAGTGTGTCAGCGCCCACTGCGTGGCGGTGTTGTATGCGGCGGCGAGGCCGTTGAAGCTGTTCGGGGCGCGGATCTGGCCGATGGCCCAGGCGCTTCGGCCCGCGACGACTCCCTCTTCGTCGGACAGCATCCGGATCAGCTGCCGGACAGCCTGCGCTATCCTGTAGGTGCCGGCAAGCCAGGCGCCGCTCGAGCGCTCCCAGCGGTTCGGCGAGAGCATGAACCGATCGAGCTCTGCGCTGATCCGGTCGCCAAAGCCGTTGTCGTAAAAAATGCACATGACGTTCGCCTTGACCCGGTTCGATGGGTCTCGCAGGAAGGGAGTCACAATCACTTCGATCAGCGGGAACGGCAGCTGGCCGAGTGCCTCGATCGCGTTCGCACGGATTCGTGCTTCGGAATGGAGGAGGCTGTGCTGGAAATAGGCGACCAGAGGCTGTTTGCGGTATTTGCCGAGCGAGAGAAGCGCGGTCGCGAAGACGTTGTTGTTGTCTTCGGACTCGAGCAGGTTGATGAGCACGTTGCAGGCCGGTTCGAGGGGGGCGAGGTAGCCGAGGACGAGCGCCGCGTCGATGCGCACGCCGATATCCGGATCGCGGCTCGCCTTGGCCAAGAAGTCCCAGGGGACGTGCTCGCCGAAATAATGCAATGCCCTGACGAGCGTCTGGCGGAGTTTCGGTGAGAGTTCGCTCTGTGCCGTCTGAATCAGCGCTGGCAGGAACGCAGGATCGCCGCTCAGGGCAAGCGAATGGACGGCAAACAGCCTCGTGCTGAGGTCGGCGGAAGAAAGGGCTTTCACGAGGGGCTGATACGAGTTTTTCAGGCCGATGACACCGCAGAGCTGGATGGCCTTCCATTTCACGAACCGGTCGGAGTCGTTCAGCAGAGGGAGAATCAGCTCGCCGTCGAACTCCTGTGGGTATGTCTGTAGGCCTTCGAGTGCCAGAAAGCGGATGCTCGGGTTCGGATCCCTGAGTGCAAAGCCATACTGGCGAATGATACGTTGCTTCAGTTCGTCGGGTGCGGACATCGGATGATCCCCATCGTGTTCTCTATGATTTCTTTGAACGGCCTGGTTCCCGGTAAGTATACCCCGCGGCGCGATGCGGCGTCATTTCGATTTGAGAAGCTTGTTCGCCAGCAGCTTCATATACTCCTCGCGCAGCTCGGCCACCCCGTACATCGCCGCCTGGATGATGTCTCGCTGGGAAAGGTTGAAACGCCGCTTGACCTCTTCCATGGGCACGCCGGCCGCGAGCTGGTCGAGCACGGCCTCGATGATCGGGTTTCTGCCCGTTTTTTTTGCAGACGTCATACCCCATCTATCGGCAGGGTGACCCGTTTCGCCAATCCCTCTTCGGGGAATTCCCGAATCGGGAAGTTTGAAGAGTGAAAGGGGCGGAGGATGTGGTATCATCACGAACCTTCGAGACTTCGCGAATTTGATTTCCACGGAGACATGACCATGGATCTGATGCTGTACAATACGATGAGTCGCACCAAAGAGAAATTCGTCCCGCTGGTGGAGGGGCATGTAGGCATCTATGTCTGCGGCCCGACCGTCTACGGGCCGCCGCATCTGGGCCATGCAAAGAGCTATATAACTTTCGATGTTCTTGTGAAGCATCTTCGGAAGCGCGGCTTCAATGTGCGCTATGTGCAGAACATCACCGACGTTGGCCATTTGACCGACAACGCCGATGCCGGCGAGGACAAGATCCAGCGCCAGGCGCGCATCGACCGCGTCCACCCTTACGAGATCGTCGACAAGTGCATGTTCCAGTATATGCATGATATGGAACGACTCCGTGTGGCGCATCCGAGTTTCTACGTGCGGGCGTCCCAGCACGTCGGCGAGCAGATCGAAGCCGTCCGGAAGCTCGTCGAGAAAGGCCATGCCTACGTTTCCGACGGGAACGTGTATTTCGACGTCGCCTCCTTCAAGCATTACGGCAAACTTTCAGGTCGTACGATCGACGAACTGCGCGAGGCTGTGCGCGTCGAGGCCCGTTCCGACAAGCGCAATCCCCAGGATTTCGCACTTTGGAAGCGTGCCGAGCCAGATCACATTCTGCAATGGAACTCGCCCTGGGGCCCCGGGTATCCCGGCTGGCACATCGAGTGCTCGGTCATGAGCACCAAGTATTTGGGCGAGACGTTCGACATCCATGGCGGCGGCCTCGAGAACATGTTTCCGCACCACGAGTGCGAGATCGCACAAAGCGAAGCCGTAACCGGCAAACCATTCGCCCGCTACTGGGTCCATAACAACATGGTCACCGTCGACGGCGTGAAGATGGGCAAATCTCTCGGCAACTTCCGCACCTGCGAGGACCTGCTCGAGCGGCACAGTCCCGAGGCGATCCGCGTCTTCATTCTCTCGACCCATTACCGTTCGCCCAGCAACTACACGGAAGAGGCGATCGGCGCCGCCGCGACTGGTCTCCAGCGGCTCGGCCAGCTCCATGCCGCTCTCGACGCGCTCGCGAAACAGGGCGTGGCGGCCGGCGCGCAGGACGTGGCGTTCCTCGAAGCCGTCGAAACGACGGCGAACGCCGTCGGCGAAGCCCTCGACGACGATCTCGATACCCCAGGCGCCATCGCGCACCTGTATACGTTCGTGACGACGGCGAACCGCCTGATGGCCGGCGGCGTTTCCTCCGGAGCGGCAAATAAAGCTCTAGATATACTTCGCGACTGGGGCGGCGATGTGCTCGGCATTCTGCCGCCCGTCCAGGGAGGTGCCGCCGGCGGCGTCGACATCGACCCTCTGATGGGCATCATCCTCGACCTGCGGAAAGAGATGAAGACGAGCAAGCGCTACGATCTCGCCGACCAGATCCGCGATCGGCTCAAGGCCGCCGGCATCATGATCGAAGATACGCGGGACGGCGCCCGCTGGCGGCGCGCGTGACCGTTGCGGAAAACCTTGCCGAAACCCTGAAATTCACGTTTTCCCGCCCCTGGGAAAAACGACGGGCAGAGAAACTGACCGCGCGCACACTCGCCTATATCGGCGACTGCGTGTTCGAGCTGGGAAACCGGCTTCGCCACGTGGAAAGCGGCACCGACGATGCCGGCCACCTGCACTCGTCCGTCGTCAAACTCGTGTGCGCCCCCAATCAGGCGCGCATGTTCGAAACCGTCTGGGAGCGCGTTTCCCCCGAGGAGCAGGAGCTGCTCCGCCGGTGGCGCAACGCCAAGATGCCGTATCGCGGACCCCGGATGGACCGGCTCACCTACGCGCGCGCGACGGCGCTCGAAGCATGGGTGGGCTATCTGTTCCTGACCGGCCAGGATTCCCGCCTGGACGAGTTGTTCGAACTCGTGACCCCGCCCGAGCCGGCGCCGCCGGCAGATGAAGAAGGAGATTCCGATGAGTAACGACCGCTCGAAACGCTTCAACCCAGGCTCCCGCCGTTCCGATGGCCCCGCTCACGGAGCGCGTGGACAGAAAAAGACCGAGTGGTGGAGCGAAAAGCAGGGCCATCACAAGAAACACGGCGGCCAATCCGCGAACGACGGTCCTCCTCAACGCAAAAAGCGAGATGAATACGAGCCTCGCGAATCACGCGAACCCCGTGAGATTCGCGAATTCCGCGAGCCGCGTGAAGCCGGCGAGACAGGAAAGCCGCACGGTGGCCGTGACGGATACGAATCTCCGCGGCGCGGTGACGGCCGCCGGGCCGGAGGCGAGTTCGGACGCAGGGACCGCGGTCCCCGGCGCGAGGGCGACGAGCAGGGAAAGAGGCATGGGTTCAAGAAGCAAGGCGAAGTTCGGAAGCCGGGCGATTTCGAGGGGCATCGCGGCGATCGTGATGCGCACCGGTTCGAGAAGCCCCGGCATGTCCGGCCGTCGCTAGAGACGGCGCAGGAGGGCGGCGAAGACGATTCGATGTGGGTCGTCGGCCGGCATGAGGTGATCGAGCTGCTCCGGGCGAATCGCCCGATCGAGGCGGTCGTCATTGCCGATTCGGCACATGGAGAGGCGATCCGGGAGATTCGCGAGGAGGCCCATCGGCGAAAGCTGAAACTGCAGGTGATCCCTGTCCAGGCGTTTCGGCGCCGCTTTGGTGACGATACGCAGAGCGTCGCGGCGAAGACGGGGGCGTTCGAGTATGCCGAGTTCGACGCGCTTCTCGACGAATGCGAAAAGGATCCTGAGGCGGTTCTCGTGGCGCTGAACCACGTCGAGGATCCGCGCAATCTCGGGGCCGTGGTCCGCACCGTCGAGGCCTCCGGCGCCTCGGGAATCGTGATTCCGAGAGAGCGTGCCGCGGCCATGACGGGCGGCGCGCTCCGTACAGCTCAGGGGGCCGCTTCCCATCTGCCGGTGGCGAAGGTGGTGAATCTTGGCGTGGCGATCGAAGCCGCGAAAAAGCGCGGATTCTGGGTCATTGGCCTCGACGGGGCGGCGCCGAAACGGTATGACGAAATCCGGTACACGGGGCGGGTGATGCTCGTGGCAGGCGGAGAGGATGTCGGGCTGGGAGTCCGCATCGGAGGTGCGTGCGACGAGTGTGTGTCGATTCCGCTGAGCGGAAAAACGCCTTCGCTGAATGTTTCCGTCAGTACAGCGGTTGCGCTGTTCGAAGTCTTGCGACAGAAGGGTTTTGCGGTCCGCGGTCGCCGCGAAAAATAGATATTGACATTCGATCGAACTTCACTTATAATCGCCAAATACCGGTGGCCTTGCCGGTACGTTCTTTGACCAATGTAATGCAAACATGCCGATGTAGCTCAACTGGCAGAGCATCTGATTTGTAATCAGAAGGTTGTGGGTTCGATTCCCATCGTCGGCTTGTGCAGATACCTGGATGGGTGCCCGAGTGGCTAAAGGGGGCAGACTGTAAATCTGTTGGCTCGCGCCTACGGTGGTTCGAATCCATCCCCATCCATTTCTCGCCCGTGTAGCTCAGTCGGTAGAGCACTTGCATGGTAAGCAAGAGGTCGCCGGTTCAATCCCGGCCGCGGGCTTTTATTTCAATCGCTCATACATCATCAGGAGGACCACATGGCTAAGGAAACTTTTACCCGGACCAAGCCGCACGTCAACGTCGGTACGATCGGTCACATCGACCACGGCAAGACCACTCTCACGTCTGCCATTACGCTGACTTCGGCCAAAGCCGGTAAGGGGAAGGCGTTGAATTATGATCAGATCGATTCCGCACCCGAAGAGAAGGCTCGCGGCATCACGATCAATACCTGCCACGTCGAGTATGAAACCGACATCCGGCACTATGCCCATGTGGATTGCCCCGGCCACGCCGACTACATCAAGAACATGATCACCGGCGCCGCCCAGATGGATGGAGCGGTTCTCGTCGTTTCCGCCTCCGACGGCCCGATGCCCCAGACCAAAGAGCACGTCCTCCTCGCCCGCCAGGTCGGCGTTCCCTACATCGTCGTGTTCCTGAACAAATGCGACATGGTTGACGATCCCGAGCTGCTCGACCTCGTCGAGCTCGAAGTTCGCGATCTGCTCAACAAGTACGAGTTCCCCGGCGACAAGACCCCGATCATCCGCGGCAGCGCCCTCAAGGCCATGGAAGCCGGCGGCGAAGGCCCGGCGGCCGAGCCGATCATCAAGCTGCTCAAGACCCTCGACGAATACATTCCCGAGCCGCAGCGCGAACTCGACAAGCCCTTCCTGATGCCCGTCGAAGACGTGTTCACGATCACCGGCCGCGGCACCGTCGTGACGGGCCGCATCGAGCGCGGCATGATCAAGGTCGGCGATGCCATCGAGATCGTCGGTCTGATGGAAGAAGTCAAAACCTCGACCGTCACTGGCGTCGAGATGTTCCGCAAGACCCTCGATCAGGGTCAGGCCGGCGACAACGTTGGTCTGCTGCTCCGCGGCATCACCAAGGAAGAAGTCGAGCGCGGCATGGTCCTGGCCAAGCCGAAGAGCATCACCCCGCACAAGAAGTTCAAGGCCCAGGTCTACATCCTGTCGAAGGAAGAGGGTGGCCGCCATACGCCGTTCTTCAGTGGCTATCGGCCCCAGTTCTACTTCCGCACGACGGACGTCACCGGCGTCGTCCAGCTGGGCGAAGGCAAGGAAATGGTCATGCCGGGCGATCGCGCCGAGTTCATCTGCGAGCTGATCACCCCGATCGCGTGCGAGCAGGGTCTCCGCTTCGCCATCCGCGAAGGCGGCCACACCGTCGGCGCAGGCGTTGTCGCCTCGATCACCGAGTAAGTCATAACGGAGCCCCGGGGTGGGGCAACCGCCCCGGGGTTTCTCTTCCGGCCCGATTCGTGGGTCGAATGTTCCGAAAAGAGGGAGTCCTATGCGAGAACAGATCAACCTTGTGTGCACGAGCTGCAAGCGCAAGAATTACACGTCCATGAAAAACAAGCGCAACGATCCTGACCGCATCGAGCTGAGCAAATACTGCCCGGCAGAGCGGAAGCACACTCCCCACAAAGAGGGCAAGTAAGCGTTTCTGAACTGAGCGGAATGAAACCAGCGCACACAAACGCTGGTTTTACCGTCAAAGTACAGATGATTCAGCGTCTAGGGCTGTAGCTCAATTGGCAGAGCACCGGTCTCCAAAACCGGGGGTTAGGGGTTCGATTCCCTTCAGCCCTGCTTGATACAAGATCACTTACTATATAGAGGGGCACATGGATAAGTTACGCACCTACTGGAAAGAACTGTCCCGGCATCTGATGGAAGTCTGGATCGAAGTGCGACCCGAGAAGGGCCGTGTCGCCTGGCCGACCTACGAGAACATCAAGCTCTCGACCAAGGTCGTCATCATTTCGTCCATCGGCCTCGGGCTGTTCATCGGCCTTCTCGATGTCGTGTTCGGTGAAGTGCTGAAGGTTATCGTGGGTGGCGGGAAGGTCGGACTGTGAACATCTCCAGAGCTAAATGGTATGTGATCCATACCAATTCCGGGTCTGAATACAAGGTCAAGGCCAACCTGGAACACCGCGTCCAGCTTCTCGGAAAACAGGAGCGCATCTTCGAGGTGCTCGTTCCGACCGAGAGCGCCGAGCGCGTCCAGGACGGTGAGCGTGTCACCCAGACCCGCAAGATTTACCCCGGCTACGTCCTCGTCCAGATGAACATGGATGACGACACGTGGACGGTCGTGAAGAACACCCCCGGCGTCACCGGGTTCGTCGGACTTGGCGACAAGCCGACTCCGCTTCACGACAAGGAAGTGCAGAACGTCCTGCGCACGGCCGGCATCGGCCCGCAGCGGTCGGCTGCCATGACGCCCATCGGGTTCACCGAGGGGCAGACGGTCAAGATCATCGATGGTCCGTTCACGGATTTCATCGGTGTCATCAAGGAAATCAACCAGGAAAAGCGCAAGGCCAAGGTGCTGGTTTTCATCTTCGGACGCGACACCGCAATCGAAGTCGATCTCATCCAGCTCGAAGAGTCCTGACGCTCTCCCCTAACGTTCGAAGGAGTACAAGAACATGGCCAAGAAAGTTACCGGTTTCGTCAAATTGCAGATTCCCGCCGGCAAGGCAAACCCGGCTCCCCCGGTCGGTCCGGCCCTTGGCCAGCACGGCGTCAACATCATGGACTTCTGCAAGAACTTCAATGCCAGAACGTCCAAGGAAGGCGATGCCGTCATTCCGGTCATCATCACGGTCTACAGCGATCGGTCTTACACCTTCATCACCAAGACCCCGCCCGTGGCGTTCCTTCTGAAGAAGGCCGCGAAGATCGAGAAGGGCAACGCCACTTCCGGCCGCACCAAGGTCGGCAAGGTGACTCTCGCCCAGGTGACCGAGATCGCCAAGCGCAAGATGCCCGACCTGACCGCCGGCTCGATGGAAGCCGCGATCAGCATGGTCAAGGGCACCGCCCGCAGCATGGGCATGGAAGTCGTTGGCTGATTCCGAATTCAACCGGCCCGAAACGGCCGGCCATTCCTGAAGAAAGGAGGAAAACATTACCCGTATGCCGAAACACTCCAAGCGTTTTGCAGCTCTGAAGGAAAAGCATGTCGTCCTGGGTCAGGTCTTCACCCCGGAGGCTGCCTTCGAGAAAGTAGTCGCCTGCGCATCGGCCAAGTTCGATGAAACCGTCGACATCGCCGTCCGCACCGGCCTCGATCCGAAGTATGCCGATCAGCAGCTGCGTGGCAGCGTTGTGCTGCCTCATGGCGTAGGCAAAACCTGCCGTGTCGTGGTTTTTGCCGCTGGCGAGAAGGCCAAAGAGGCCGAAGCTGCTGGAGCAGACTTCGTTGGTGCCCAGGATCTGGTTACCAAGATCGAAGGAGGCTGGACGGAGTTCGATGCCGCCGTGGCGACCCCCGACATGATGAAGTTCGTCGGAAAACTCGGCCGCATTCTGGGCCCCCGCAACCTGATGCCCAACCCCAAGGTCGGAACCGTGACCATGGACATCGGAAAAGTGGTTCAGGAACTCAAGTCCGGTAAGGTGCAGTACCGCGTCGAGAAGGCCGGTATCATCCACTCGATCATTGGCAAAGCCTCGTTCGGTGCGAAGAAGCTGCACGACAACTTCCTAACCTTCTTCCAGGCCATCAACAAGGCCAAGCCGTCCGGCGCGAAGGGGACCTACATCAAGGGCTGCACCATCAGCTCGACGATGGGCCCTGGCATCGATCTCGATGTCAACGCCGCGCGCGCCACGGTCGAGAAGATCGCCGTGTGATGTGCATTCCCGCTTACGGCCGCTTCGGCGGCCTGAAGCATAGTTCTGAGTCGTAGACGCGGGTCCGATGCGTTAATCGGCTCGATCCGAAAGGGTCGGCCGGCCTGCCGAGACTGGTGAAACCTCGAAGTATCACGAAGGGTTTCCGGTTTCGGGCCGGAAACCCTTTTTGATTACGGATTACGATACAGCCACCGAAGGAGGTGACTCTCAAAATGGCAGATATGAAACAGAAAGAAACCTACATCAACGAGCTGAAGGACAAGCTTTCGAAGGCCAAGGTCGTCATCGTGGCCGGATGTGAAGGCGTCACCGTCGAAGAGATGAACGCTGTCCGCAAGAGCATTCGCAATCTCGGCGACGAGATGAAGGTCGTCAAGAACAAGCTCGCTCGCCGCGCGCTGCACGATCCGCAGCACCAGGCGCTCGAACCCTTCCTGACCGGCGAAAACACCGTGACCTTCGGGTATCACGACGAAGCGGCGCCCGTGAAGGCACTGTTCGAATTCGCGGAAAAGGCCAAGAAGTTCCAGTTCAAGGCCGGACTGCTCGGCGACAAGGTCCTCACCGTGAAGGAACTCGAGGCCCTCTCGAAGCTTCCGAACAAGCAGCAGATGCTCAGCATGCTGCTCTCCACCATGGTTGGACCGATCCGGAACATGCTCTCCGTCTCTCAGGGCCCGATCCGCAAGTTCGCGTATGCCCTGCAGGCCCTCAAAGAGCAGAAGGAAAAGGCCGCAGCCTGAACCTGATCTATACCGTTCAATATTATTCAATTTCATCGAACAACAAGCATAAGAAGAAGGAGTTAGAACAATGAATAAGGACCAGATCCTGGAAGCTATCGGCAGCATGTCGGTTCTCGAGCTCTCCGAGCTCGTCAAGGCCATGGAAGACAAGTTCGGCGTCACCGCCGCCGCTCCGGTTGCCGTCGCCGCCGTCGGCGCCGCCGCCCCGGCTGCCGCCGCTGCCGAGAAGACCGAGTTCGACGTCGTTCTCGAGAACTCCGGCGCGAACAAGATCAACGTCATCAAGGTCGTCCGCGAATTGACCGGCCTGGGCCTCAAGGAAGCCAAGGACCTCGTCGACGGCGCCCCGAAGACCGTGAAGGAAGGCGCTCCGAAGGCCGACGCCGAGAGCATGAAGAAGAAGCTCGAAGAAGCCGGCGCGAAGATCACCCTCAAGTAAGCACCCCAAAAAAGAACCGTGCGACCTTCGGGCCGCACGGTTCTTTTTTGGTGACGTTCGAAGAGTGAATTTCGACGTTTCGACCGGAAGTGAGATGGATGAGGGCCTGGTGAGAGAGCGATATCCTTTCTAGTATATTTCCGGAATGTCGTTCCGGAGCCAGAACCAGCCGTTCATGACGTTGACGAGACGATACCGCCGGTCGAGAAACTCCTGGAGACGATCGCGTTCCGCCTTGCCGATAAACCCCGTTTGCAGGAGATGATCGCTCAGGGCGTGCCGCTCCGTCTCCGCAGAAGGAGAACAGGTGCGTCGTTGCGGAAAAATGAGGATGGGATTTTTCGTCAGGAGTTGATCCGTGAAGCTTCCAAGCGGCTGTCGAAGATCCTCGTGAAGGATGGGAAGCTTGAGAAACTCCCAGAGCCATCCGTGAGCGAACTCCGTCGCGTTCCGGGCCAGAATCGGGTGAGCGGGAAACATCAGGCTGACACTCCCTTTGTGCGAATAGGCCTGAAGAATGTCCATCTGGATCAAGCCTTCGGAAAACGGCGACAAGGCCGAAGGCCGGGTGTAACTATGGGCCGGGAGAACGAACAGGACGCAGATGAACGACAGGGAAAAATAGCGTCGCTTCGCGGCGAGTTGCCGAAACAGATCCGTCGCCGCGGGGGCGAAGGCGATCAATACCAGGATCCCCGCCAGTTGCAGATGGTAGAGAACCTTGGCCGGGCTGAGAAGCATCGGCAACGCTCCGCCGAGAATGCACCCCCCGACGATGTTCGCCTTGCGCCGGTCTTCCGTTTCGTCGCGGCGGTATGCGAATAGAAATACAACAGCAGCTATAATAAAGAGGAGGGGCAGGACGCCTCCGTCGGAAAACACCATTTCCTGAAGTTTCCGATTGAAGGCGAAAGCCCAGTGGCGGCAGAGTTCCGTCAGATCGTGAGCGATCAGCCATGCGAGGAGCGGAATGAGAGCGATCGCGACACCGCAGAGCATGACAAGGCCTCTGCGAGCGATCGTGCCGATTGGCGGAAACGGTCGATGCAGGACGTCGGCCGCTCCGGCAAAACCGACGAGGGGGAGCAGCTTCGGCGTGAACGCCAGGCCGGCGCCGAGACACAGGCCCGCCAAAAAGCGTCCCGGGATTGCATTGCCGGCGTTGAGGAGGAAAAAAAGGCCCGTGAGAACGAGAGGGGCAGAAACCAGATCGGGACGGAGGACGTTCCACTGGAACGGTATCAGCATCGCCGACCAGAGAAAGAGAAATACCGACCAGGATATATGTTTTCCGGAATGGATCAAGACGCTCGTTCTCCATGCGAGAAAACCGGTCACGACGGCGATCAGGAGACAGCTGAGCCGCGTCGTCTCGACCAGGCTCGAACCGGCGTCGAACCACGCGGTTGCCGGAGCGATCAGGATCCAGAGTGTGGGCAGGTGGTGCTGCCAGAAGTCGCGGAATGGCAGAAGTCCTTGCGACATCAGCCAGGCCGAGTGAAGGTGCTCCACCTCGTCGTGGTCGACATACATCGCCTGCCAGGCGAGCAGAAAACTTCCGATGCTGCCGAGAACCACGCCGATTCGCAGACGATGTCGGGACGGATCTGCCGGGCTGAACAGGAGCGGGAACACGACAAGGGCGAGGATCGCGGCGAGGGCGAGCGGAAGCACTTTTTCCGCGAGCGGAGAAAGAAGAAAAAGCCGGAGGTTCAGATCGGACATGGTTGGCGGGGGTGGCCGGCAGGGGCATTCATAGCGCCTTTGCGGTATCCCGCGGGATCGACGGTGATCGCGGTGAAGCCGAGGGCTTTGAATTTTGCGACCAGGTCGGGCAACAGGGATTCGGCCCGGGCCACCTCCCCGGGGGGAACCTCGATCCTGGCTGATGCGCCGAGGTGGCGGAGGCGACAGTCGGAGAACCCGGCCTCCCGGAGGATTGATTCCCCGGCCTGGATCTGTTGCAGCATCTCCGCGGTCACGCGCGTTCCGAAGGGAATGCGTGTGGCGAGGCAGGGGCCTGGCGGTCTGACCAGGTCGGCGGCGTTCCATGAAATCAGGATTTCACGAATGGCCCGCTTGCCGAACCCGGCCAGCTCGAGCGGGCTGGCGATGCCCAGTTCGGCGAGGGCGCGCCGGCCGGGCCGATGATCGCTGCGGTCGTCGACGTTCGAACCGTCGGCGAGGACCCAGCCGTCCGGTTTGATGCCGAGAAGCGAGGTGAAGACATGCTTCTTGCAATGGTAGCATCGGTCGGGCGGATGCGCGGTGAAGGCCTCCAGGGGAAGGACGCTCAGGGGGACTTCGACGAGATCGAGATCGTGGCGAACGGCCGCGGCGCGGGCCGCGTCGATCTCGTGGAGCGACATGACCTCGGAAACCACCAGGAAGGCCCTGCTTGCCTTGCCGATGGCCCGTTTTGCCGCAAGGGCCAGGAAGGCGCTGTCCATGCCGCCTGAGTAGGCGACAGCAACGCCATGTTGGTTCGAAAACCAGGAGTTCAGGGCAGCCAATGACCGTTCGATATTCTTATCCATCCTGGCTCATATTATATCTCAATGAGGATTCCCATGAGACCATGCGCAGGCGGGAGGGCGTGTCCGCCTGAATCGTCATCGGTCTTCAATCTGCGGATGCGTTGCTGAAGCCGACGTTATTCAACGGAGTTGCCTTCATTCAGCCGATGTTGGAGGATATACCGCTCGCCGATGATGAGGGCGGCGTAGTCATCGACCGGGACAGGCGGGACCTGAAGCCCGAGAGGGACCAGGCGCCAGAAACCGGTGGGGGGGTGATCCCGGAAGTAGCGGTCGCGGGCTTCCCGGGTGGAGTTGCGTTCTTCGCCGGCTCGCACGGGGACGCCGAGGTCGAGATCTTCGATCAGGTCGGAAACGGCGGTTGCGGCGGTGCCGCTTCCCAGCACGATGACGTCGGGCAAGGGGGGGATGCAGAGACGCTGAAGGGTGCGATGCAGTTCGGCGAGGTAGACGACGCCTTTGTCGACAAGGGAAAGATCGTATCGGACAACTGCGTAACCGCATTTATCGGAACCCGGATCGAGAGCCAGGAGATACTTCATCGAATCGTGGAAATCCGGCAGGACGCGGTCATTCCGGCGCCTCCTTCGCGGGGCGTGGTCCGCCGTTCTTGCGGAAGACCGGGCTTCACCGTGGTGAGGCTTGTCATTTCACGCGTATGGCGAGGAGGGCGTCGGTCGCGTGGAGGGGGCCGCCGGCGAGGACGCGGGCGAAGATGCCTTCGCGGGGCATGACGCAGTCGCCGGCCTTGTGGTAGACGGCGCACTTCGTGTGGCACTCCTTGCCGATCTGAGTGACCTCGAGAAGGACGCCGCCGCCGGTCCACAGGAGCGAGCCGACGGGAAGTTCGTACAGGCAGATGCCCGAGGTGGCGATATTCTCGGCGAACGAGCCGAAGTCGACCTTCAGCCCTTTTTCCTGCATCTTGCGGATGCTCTCGATGCCGAGCAGGGAAACCTGACGATGCCAGTCGCCGCCGTGCGCATCGCCTTCGACGCCGAAGCCGAGCTTGATCGTCACGGCGTCGATCGGGTCCTTGGGCGTACCTTTGGAGCGGCTGGTCGCGAGCTTCTCGATCCTGCCGAGTTCGACGCCGTCCGCAAGCCAGTCGCCGCTTTTGCCGCCCGTTTTCAACAGCAGCCGGGCGCCTTCGAGCGTGACGCCCTTCGACACGCCTTTCACCATATCGTACAGATTCAGTTGGGCGACGGAGACGGCCGTCATGGCCTCCATCTCGACGCCTGTGCGATCGCTCGCCAGGGCTTCGGCGACGATCGCCACGCGTTCGGTTCCGTACGGCGCCAGGGTGAGATTCACGGCATCGAGCCTGATCGGGTGCGTCAGCGGGATGAGATCGGACGTCCGCTTCGCGGCCATGATGGCCGCCACCCGCGTTGCAGCCCAAGCATCGCCCTTGGCGATCTGTCCGTCGCGAAGCAGCGCAAGGGCCTGCTCGCCGGTTCGCACCGTCCCGAATGCGACGGCGCGTCGCTTCGTCACGGCCTTGCCGCCGACGTCCACCATCTTCACACGCCCCTCGCCATCGAGATGCGTCAACGAATCAGTCATACATACCCAACCTTTCGTCACCGGGAAGGTACGAAACAAATCAATGAATATATAGTGTCTTCGCGTCTATGCGGCAAAAGACTTACTTCTGGGGCGTGGAAAGACGGTAAAGGTCGCAGCCGAGCTGGCGAATGCGGGCGGCGCCTTCGAGTTTCTTCGTCCAGCGGTCGGGGATCGCCGCGAGGCCATTGTAGGCTCCGAACATGGCTCCGGCCATGGCGGCGATCGCATCGGAATCGCCGCCGACGTTGGCCGCGCCCACGATCATCTCGTCGAATTTGCGGGGATGTCGGAGGAACCAGTATAACGCCGCAGGTACGGACTCCATCGCGAAGCCGCTGACGCCGATCTGGTGCATGGCGACGGCCGGTTCCGCGCGCAGGGCGTCCCGCATCGTCTTGAGGCGTTTGACGATCTCGGGTGCAAACGCCTGGGAACGTTCGATCGCGGCGTTCACGACGACGTCGGGCGCCGGTTCGCTGCCCTCGAGGCCCATGCGGATGACGGTCGCGAGAACGATGGCCCCGGCGACAGCCCGCGGGTCGGTATGCGTGATGCGGCATGACTTGTCGAGGGCATCCTTGAGCATGCCCGGTGAACGCCACATCGCGAGTGCTATAGGAACGGCGCGGGCCGAGGCGATCACCCCTGCGGACGGGAAGCCGGCCTGGGACCAGGGAATCCCCGAGGCGAGTTTGCGACAGGCCTTCATCATGGTGTTTCCGGGGAAGCGCCACGACGTGCGCAGTTTCTGCATCTGATACCAGTCGATGAACCGCTGGGTCAGGTCATCGACCGAGAACCCGCGCTTTTCGACGAGGCTCTCAGCGACGATCAGCATCACCTGGGTCTCGTCGGAATACTGGCCGGGCTCGAGATGCGCGATCGGGTGCGACGGCATTGCCTTGACGTATTCGGTCACGCGCTGATGACCCATCGAGGGGTCGCGAATGACATCCTCGATCGGCGCGGCAAGAGCGTCGCCGATGGCGTATCCGAGAAGAACGGCCTGGAATTTGTCGATCATACCGTATCCTTTCAGGCGGGTTCGCCTGAACGACGCTGTCCGGGCTCGGACGGCTCGTTCCCCGCGTCGTGCGGGTCACGCCCGGCGGAGACGATCTGGGCGCGGATCTTGGCTTCCCGCAGCAACAGGAACACGCCCGGGTTGTGCTCCAGAAAACGATAAAACTCCATCGTGTCGATGCCGAACACCACCACCGGGCCGTCGGCCGTCAGGGTGAATCGGTGCCGTCCGCGCGACGGGGTCGAGTAAATGCGCATGAACATGCTTCCGCGCCGCGCTTTCGCGACTTTGCGTCCGCAACGCGACATGACGATGGTGCCGGAGTCGAGGAGATACAACGCCTCCCGCTCGGTTCCTTCCTTCGCGAGCGTTCTTCCGGCGGGGATCTCGAGCCTGGTCATGATGCCCTGCAGCTGCGTCCGCTGGGTCGAGGAAAGCCCCCGCAGAAGCGGCGTATCGTCGAACAGCCCCCAGGTGTCGTATTCGCGGTTCTCTGCGATGACCTTCATGTGGCGGGCGATCTCGGAGCCGCGGATAAAATAGAGGAAGTCATATTTATCCATGGCCAGCACCTTGAGGTTGGTTTCGGCCACCACGTCGGCGTTCCGGGGCATGTTGAGGATCATCGAGGTTTCGCCGAAGTAATCGTTGTTCGAGTAGGTCTTGATCACATCGCCGTTGCGGCGCACCAAGGCGCGGCCGCTGACGACCATGAAGAAACGGTCCCCGACCGTGCCCTGCTTGAAGATGACGTCGCCCGGCGCAAAGGTTTCGACCTTGGCCAGCGTAAGGAACTCGCGCGCTTTCTCGATCGGGAGTCCGGAAAACAGATCGATATGGCTGAGCACGTCGAGATACTCGAGCGCCTCGGTGCTGACAGGCGGCGTGACGGGAATGACGAGCGTATCGTCGGCGCCGGCCGGCGCTTTCCGCAGCTTCGAACCGGGCGGCAGCGAGCGTTCCGAGACATGAATCAGGAACAGACGCTCCTGAACGTTTTCCGGCAGCTCGGCGAGGTTCTTGATCGGCGTGTGAATCGGCGGAATGCCCGCCTCGTGGAAAATCACCGTGTGGTGCCAGGGGAAGTTCATCAGCTCGATCATCCGATACCGGTTCACGACGTTCGTCTCGAACAGCTTCCGCACGGTCGGCGGGTCGTACAGCGAGTCGGACGAATAGGCGAAGCTCTTTCCCTGGTAATACACCTCGAAACCGATCGTCGGGATCGAGTGAAGCGTGTAGAAGAACCTGAACTCGCCGCCGTGGATGCGGATCGGCACCTGGAGCGTGATCGCATGAAAATGGAACAGCCCCATGAACGTTTTGTGCGAAAGCCCGGTCAGAGCGCGGTATTTGCGCACGAAGCTCTCGAGGATGGTCTCTGTCGTATAGAGGTTGATTTTTTTCTCTTCGAGGAGTTTCTGCAGAATGCCGGAGTCGTGGTCGGCGTGACAATGCGTGAGAATGCAGTCATCGATAAGGCGCGGGTTGATGTCCATCGCCTTGAGCCACAGCGTCGAGTCGACGGGCGGATCGACGAGGATGCCGCGCCGGTTCACCCAGATAATGAAGCCGCTTGTCATCTCCTTCGGGTCGAACCCGTGGCCGGAGCCGATGACGGTGACGCCGAACAGCGGGGGCGTGAACGGCTGATGCCGCTCGGGGAATTCGCGGTCGATGCCGAACGAGACGTCCAGGGGCACTTCGGCGAGCACTCGGGCGCCGTCGACCACGCGGAGCATTCCCTTCGGGGTTCGCTCGAGAGCGAGGTTTCCGAACGGTACGCGGTTGTTGGGGCCCCACGGGATGCCGGTGGCGATGTCGCTCAGTTCCATTTTCCTGAGGCCGGAGGCGTCTTTCGCCCGGAAGAACTCCATTTCGGCGCGCAGATCGGGAATGAGGTCGTGATTCACGCCGTAGGGGAATTCCCGCTGGAGGGAAACGATATCGGGGCCGAGCACGGCTTCCTTGAGGACGCCCATGATCGTTTCGATCTGGTGTGTCTGGCCGATGACCTTGATGCTGCGATGTTTGAGAAAGTAGTTGTAGTAGGCCGGGAACTCGATGTCGGCGAGCGAAACGCCGCGCTCCGTGCTGAAGAGGCGATTCGGCAGGACGAACGTATCCGGCACCTCGCCGAGGAGGTGCAGCGTGTCCTTGATCGTTTCGGGCGTGGCGCCGACCTGGAGAATCCCTGACGGCGTCTTGATCAGCGTGCCGCCGCGCGGGAGCTGAATGACTTCGATTTCCGACATAGTCCTCTGCCTAAGAGAATGCCTGGGGCATAACCAAGAAAAGATAATGGATGCCACCCACAAATGCAACCACATAACGGCCGGACTCCGAGACGCGGAGAAACGTCTTCGTCGCAGGCGCGCAAACGCAGAGAATGCCTTCATCGGGAACGCGCTCTTTATCTGCATCCTTCGGTGTTGGGCTCTGTTTGCGTTTGTGCGTCGGCGTTGCGAATCGGGGACGGAGCGGTTCGCGAATCGCCCCAGCGGGTATTGGGCGATCGTGCGCGCGGAGGTGAAATCAGTGATTCCTGCGCAACAAAAACCCAAGGAGTGTTCCCGTTCGGGCTGAGCCCGTCGAAGCACGAGAGCCTCTCGCTCTTCGACGAGCTCAGGGCGAACGGATGTCGTTCATTCTGCAGGACTCAATCGTTCCGGGGGAAAGCCTTTTGGAGCCGTGATTCCCAGGTTTCGGGGGGGAGGCTCTTCCAGTCGATGCGGGAGTATTTTTCTCGGCTGAGGATCTCGATTTCATGGCGCTCGATGTCATCGTATTCCGACGGAAGCAGCTCCAGATCGAATGTCGAGGCAATGGTGCGAGCGATGTGTGCCGGCAGATCAGCCACGGAGGCCGGTGACATGAAATCGGTCAGAACCGAAATGAGTGGCTGACGAGCGTCGTCCTCTCGAGCCCGGACCGCCGGCGTGAGAACCGCCGAAGGCAGATCACGTCGAGTGATCGGAAGGGAACCGTGGACGACGAGAACTTCTCCCATGACGCTCCCGGCAGCCCCGATCAGTTTCTTTCCCCCGGCGTATACCGAGTGACCGGCCGCCGCGGCGTAGCAGTGAATGCGATCCGAGCGGCCCGGCTTCACTTCATGGTCTTCCGAAAACCGCGCAGGAACTCCGGCGGCCGCGAGAGCATCGACGAGGGGCCGCATCACGGCCTGAAAACACGTCAGGAAATCGCCTCTCCCGGCGGCGCCGTTCCGAAGCAGGGAAAAGGGCATTCCGATCGAAAACGTGATCTCGTCGGCGTGAAACACCATCTTGCCGCCCGATTTGCGCCGCACCACGCCGATCCCGGCGGCTTCGGCGGCGTGCAGATCGACAAGGCGCTCGACGGGCTGAAAATATCCGAACGACATCGAAGGCGGATTCCACCGATAGAACCTGGCGAACGGCCCGCCGCCGCGCAGCTGCAGCGATCGCGCCAGCGCCTCGTCGGCCGCCATGTTCGTTTCCGGCGCCCCGGCTTCGTCGATGATGACCCTGAGTATTCCGGTATCCACTATAGCACCATAGCACCGTGACCAGAGATCAGCAAACAAACCGTCGTTCATGCTCCAACGAATTACCAGATGAAATTTTTTCACTTTTTTTCGGTATGCCAAAGCCTGTATTTCTCCGAATGACTTCGCAGGTGTTTGCGAGTGTTTGGCGATGTCTGAATTTGTCGGGGGTGAGGGGTATCAACAAAACGTCGCATCGGGGCGATAAGGGTTGTGGTTTTGTTTGCCTCCTTATTATTTCGGGCCGGGGATACATCCCCGGTCTTCTTTTTTGCGTCGATTGCCTCGTGCCGGCGGGGCGAGTATGATGTCACCGCATCGCATCAACGACGGAGACAACGCATGAGCATCGATCTGACGACACTCGACGGGCTGTTCCACGATTTTCTCAACCTCAAGAAAATCCGCCGCACCGGCTGGCAGCTGCGGGGAATCCGCGACTGCGAGTCGATCGCCGACCACGCGTTCGGCGTGGCCCTGCTGACGATGCTGCTTTCCGACAAGATAACGAGCCACAAGCTCGACCGGGCACACGCGCTCGAGCTCGCGATGACGCATGAACTGGGCGAATGCCGCGTCGGCGATATTCCCTACACGGCGCTTCGGTACTGGACGCAGAAATCCGAGGCCGAACAGGCGGCGGTCGCCGACATGACGGCCCCGCTTGGCGAATCAGGAAAGCGGTATCAGGAACTTTTCGCCGAGTTCGAGAGCAACGCGACGGTCGAGGCCCGGTTCGTGCGCGCCATCGACAAGCTCGAGATGCTCATCACGGCATCGGAATACGAGCACACCGGCTTTCGCGCCCTGGGCGACTTCTGGGACAACGCCTCGACCTTTGCCGCGTTCGAAGAGTTTCCCGAACTCGCCGCCTACGCCCGCACCTTGAAACGTCGCCATGATGAGCGGAAATGAGAGACAACGAACCACAGAATCACAGAGATATTTGTCCTTCGCAACCTCGTCCGGGCGGGTTTGAAACCTGCCCCTACGCATGGCGATGACGAGAGGGCAACGGCTCGAGGGGTTGGCCATGATGGAACCGATGATCGAGATTCAGAACCTGACGAAGCGATACGGGGAAAAAGAAGCCGTTGCGGGGCTCACCCTGTCCGTGCCGCGCGGGGCCATGTATGGGTTTCTCGGGCCGAACGGGGCCGGGAAGACGACGACGCTGCGCATGCTGATGGGGCTGCTGCAGCCGAGTTCGGGAAGCGCGCGCATCGAGGGTCTCGACGTGACGGACGATACCGTCGCCGTGCGGGCCTGCGTCGGGTATCTGCCTGACGAGGTCTTTCTGTACGATTATCTGACGGGGCAGCAGTTTCTCGAGTTCGTCGCTGATATGCGCGGCATTTCGCGGGAAGCGCGCGATCAGCGGATCCGGGAGTTGCTCGAGTTTTTCGGTCTCGAATCGGCGGCAGGAGAATATACCGTTAACTATAGCTTCGGCATGAAAAAAAAGCTTGCGCTCGCCGGGATCGTCATCCACAAGCCTTCCGTGCTGCTGCTCGACGAGCCGTTCAACGGCCTCGATCCGCAGGCGACGAAAGACTGCAGGGCCATGCTGACCCGCATGACGGCCGAAGGTTCGACGGTTCTGTTCTCGAGCCACGTTCTCGAGGTCGTCGAGAAACTGGTGACCCATGTCGCCATCATCGATTCGGGAATGCTCCGGGCCTCAGGAACGCTGGCCGAGGTGTGCGCTCCCCACGACAATTCTCTCGAGAAAGCCTTTTTCAGCCTCACCTCCCGCCAGAATTGACCATCGGCCGGAGGACTCACCACGCAGATGCTCCGTTGAAAAAAGCCTCGCCTTCAGGACCGCAGCTGCAGGGCAGATGAAATCATCCTCGGCGGAGCCTCTGTGTCCTGTGTGCTGAAGGGGTTTTCCGAAAAACCGTTCAGGAGGCCGTTGGCGAATCGGACTTTGGAGGGGATTTTTTCCTGCGAGGGCGGATGTTGATCGCCTGTTCGATCGGTTTGTCGGAGAGGCCGATGACGGATTTCGTCTCGAACAGCACTTCCTGGCCGATCTCGAGTTTTTCCATGAGATCCTGTGACAGCGAGGCGAAGGGGAACATGATCTCGCGGTCTCCCATCGTCCTGATGATGCCCATGCGAAGATTCGCATCGTATCGGACGATCGTGCCCGGAAGGGTATCCGAATCGGGAGAGGCGCCGAGCCGTTCGACCTGCACGGCCACGGGGCCCATTTTGTCCTTCACGATGCCGAATCGCACCGCGTCGCCCTTGGCGAGAGTCTCCTGGTCTTCGGGGTGGAGGGCGGTGAAATGCAGCAGGACTTCGGCATACTCGGGGCAGGTCAGCACGCCCATTCCCGTATCGACGTTATACCATTTCACCGTGCCCTCGACGACGGCGTCGGGTTCGGGCTGGTAGATGATCTCCTCGACCGTGCGGCCGATCTCGGCCTGGACTTCCTTGATTTTCTCGATCAGGTGGGCGACTTCGGGCTGGTCGGGGTTCCGGTCGAGCGATGATTCGAGGGTCTGCACCGCCAGCGTCAGCAGGCGGCGCCGGTAGTAGACGAGGCCGAGAAACAGAAGCGCCGACGCATCCGTCGCGTCGATGCGCAGGGCTTCCAGCAGATGCTCTTCGGCCGCGTCGAGATCTTCCAGTTCGTACAGCACGCCGCCGAGGTCCCGGTGATAGGCGGACTTGAAGGGATACTGCTCGACGAGTTGCATGTAGACGTCCCGCGACTCCTCGAACCACTTCATCTTGGCGTACGTGTCGGCAAGCAGCTCGAGCGACCTGGCATTGCGCGGGTCGACCTCGAGCTGCTTCTTGAAGCCATCGGCGGCGTCGAGGTAATGCGTGTCGGCCTTTTCGTCGTCGCGCAGGCCGCGATAGAGGTCGCCGAGATACCAGTTGAACAAAGGACTTTTCGGGGCGATCTGCAGCCCCTGCTGGAACGCCTTCACAGCGTCGTCGTACCGCTTCGAGAGTTGATACGCAAGACCGATCGTTTCATAAAAATCCGGCTCGCGCGGATTCGCGCGGATGCACTCCTTCAGGATATCGATGCACTCCTGGTACCGCTCCTGGGTGAGGGCCTCCGTGGCGGCATCGAACCGCTTTTCGAGCTCGGCAAGGAATTCGCGGAGCTTCGCATCGTATTCCTCGCGTCGCACCGGGTCGAGCAGCAGATCGAGGGAATCCTTCAGTTCTTTCAGGCGGGGAATGTTGGAAAGGGGGCTGTCGGTCGTGAACAGTTCCGCGTATATGCGGTTATACGCCTTCTGGATCTCGTCCAGACTGGCGTAGTTCGGCACACCGAAGAGTTGATAATAGTTTTGCATGTGCGTCCCAGTATAGAGACGCAATATACCATACCGCCCGACGCAAGAGATATCATTTTGGCAACGCAAGCGAAAAAACGCCGGGCGGGCACGGCGAGCCCGGCGTGACGCGCAGAGCGGGACGTGTGCTGTCGGGCTCGCCTTCGTCGGAAATTTGCTTCGGAGGGTTCTTCGTGCTATCCTTCTCCGCCTTCGGAGCAAGAGATGATTTTTCAGCTTCTGCGATTTCTATTGGTCATCACGGGAACCGTCGCCGGGGTCGCGCTGGCGTACGGCGTCACGTCGCAGTACGAAAACTTTCTGGACACCGACTATCCCGAAGTCAAGCTCGCCGCCCTCCTCGGCTGCATCGGCTACCTGCTGATGTCGATGGCGGGCCGCGAACTCCAGGACTGGATCGAGCAGCGCATCGATAACAACAGCAGCTACGAGCTGACGTGGGGCGCGCTGGGCCTTCTGCTGGGCCTCATCGCCGCGAACCTCCTGTTCATCCCGGTGTATTTCATCATGTATCGCGGCATCGTGAACATCAATTTCGAGAACAAATACTTCAACTCGCTCGTCGCCCTGCTGTATCTCTCTATACCTCTTGGTATAAATCTTCTGTTCGGATATCTCGGCGTCAGAATCAGCCACCGGTACCGGGGGATGGAGCGGCGAAGCCGGACGTCCAGCCTCTCGGTGCCGCCGAAGCTCGTCGACACCAGCGCGATCATCGACGGGCGTTTCGTCGAGCTATTCAGGCTCGGATTCATCGAAGGGCAGCTGGTCATTCCGCGGTTCGTCGTGAACGAGATGCAGTTCCTCGCCGACGCCGTCGACCCGACCAAACGCAGCAAGGGCCGCCAGGCGCTGACCCTGCTCAGCAAGCTCCGCAAGGAGTTTCCCGACCAGGTCGTCGTCCCGGAACGGGACTTCCCGGAAGTGCAGGAAGTCGACGGCAAGCTCATCGAATACGCGAAAGCCGAGGGCGCGAGCCTGATCACGCTCGATTACAACCTCAAGCGCGTTGCGGAAATCAGCCAGATCCGTGTGCTCAATCTCAATGAACTGATGAACGCTCTCAAGCCGATCTTCATCAGCGGCGAGGAGATCGAGATTCAGATCTCGAAGGCGGGCAAGGAGCCCGGCCAGGGCGTCGGCTTCCTGTCCGACGGCACGATGATCGTCATCGAGGACGGCGGCGGCCAGATCGGCCAGAAGGTCTCCGCGACCGTCACGAACATCCTTCAGACCGCTGCGGGTCGCATGATCTTCGCCCGCATTCGACCGAAAAAATCATAACGGCATGACGGCGGCCATCAACCGGCAGAAGGTGCCGCGGCACGTCGTATTCCGAGGGAGGATAATCAAATGGGTATCCGGGTAAAGGACATCATGGATCCGAATCCGGTCACGGTGGCGTGCGGCGAGACGCTCTTCGGCCTTCGCGAGATCATGATCCTGCGACAGCCCGAGTGCGTGCTGGTTCTCAATCAGTATCGGAAAGTCGCCGGGCTGCTGACGCCGGCGCATCTTGCCACCGCGAACGACGCCGACGTCGACGACAAGGTCGACCGGTTCATGATCAAGAAGTTCAAGGTCGTCAACGCCAACGCCGAGGTGCGGGAAGCGGCGGCGCTGCTTTCGGCGAGCGAACTCGAGGCACTGCCCGTGCTCGACAACGCCGAGGAGCTCGTCGGGGTCGTCACGTATAAAGACATCGTGAAGGATCTGGTCGAGGACCGCTCGGAACAGAAGCTGACGCCCGAGAGCGCGGTTATCTACCTCGCGATGACGCGGGATCCCGAGCAGGAAGAATACTGGCTGCAGAAGGTCACCAGCGCCGGGTTCCGGGCCGCCATCACCCAGGTCGGCGCGACGGCCGAGAAGCTGCCGATCAAGCTGCGGGAAGCGACGATCGTCGCCGCGATCGCGCGCTCGGTCATCCGCGAGGATCCGCGCGAAAAGTTCGCCGTGAGTAACGCGGTGCGCGATATTTATAGTCAGTGCAATGTCATCAACCCCGGCCTCGGCGGCGGCTTCAAGGTCGCCATCGTCCGGGGCGAAGGCCGGATCGCGGTCGCCGCGTTCGGCCGGTGCGGCCACGCTCTTGCCAACGGCAACGAGCAGATTTTCATGGGGGGGAACATCGTCTGAAATGACCGTCAGAGTACGCTTCGCGCCTTCGCCCACCGGTTACCTGCACGTCGGGGGCGCCCGCACGGCCCTGTTCAACTGGTTGTTCGCAAAACGCCACGGCGGCAGCTTCATCCTGCGCATCGAGGACACCGATCTCGAACGGTCGACCGCCGAGTCGGAGGAGGGGTTGCTGCGCGATCTGCGCTGGCTGGGCCTGACCTGGGACGAAGGCCCCGGCATCGGCGGCCCGCACGCGCCGTACCGGCAGTCGGAGCGCACGAAGATCTACCAGGAATGGGCGCATCGCCTGGTCGAGAAAGGCGCGGCGTATCCCTGCTTCTGCAGGGAAGAAGAGCTCGAACAGAAGCGCCAGCAGGCCGAGGCGGAGCACCGCTCGCTCCATTACGACGGAACCTGTCGCCGGTTGTCCCCCGACGAGGCGAAACGCCGCGTCGAGGCGGGCGAGCCGCACTGCATCCGCGTCAGCGTGCCGGCGAAGGACTACGCCGTCGACGATCTCGTGCGCGGCCGGGTCGAGTGGAAGGCGGAGACGCTCGGGGATTTCATCATCCTGCGCTCGAACGGCATGCCGGTCTACAACTTCTGCGTCGTCGTCGACGATGCTGACATGGAAATCACGCACGTCATCCGCGCCGAAGAGCACCTCACGAACACGCACCGCCAGCTGATCCTTTACGAGGCGCTCGGGAAGCCGACGCCGAAGTTCGCTCACGTATCGCTGATTCTCGGCGCCGACAAGACCAAACTGTCGAAGCGGCACGGGGCGACGTCGGTCGGGCAGTATGAGGCCGACGGTTTTCTCCCCGAAGCGATGATCAACTTCCTGGCGTTGCTGGGCTGGGCCGAGGGAATAGATAAAGAAGTATATACAATCCAGGAGCTGATCGAGAAGTTCTCGCTCGAACGCATCAACCCGGCGCCGGCCGTGTTCGACCACACCAAGCTGGTCTGGATGAACGGCATGCACATCCGCCTGCTTCCCCCTGAAAAGCTCGCTGAGATGATCGCGAAGCCGATGCGCGCCGCATTTCCCGACGATCCGCGGATGAACGACGCCGCGTTTCTGAAAAACCTCGCGTTGACGGTCCAGCCGGCGCTGGCGGTCATTCCCGACGTCGTGAACGTCGCGAAGCCCTTCCTGCAGGCCGGCGAACCCGCCGACGACGAGGCGAAGGCGGCCCTGGCCGCCCCCGAGGTTCCGGTCCTCATGGCCGCTCTCGCCGAAGAGTTCAAGACCTGCGGGTGGGAGAAGGACCCGATCAATGCTGCGATCAAGGCGGCGGGCAAGAAGGCGGGAGCGAAGGGAAAGGGACTGTTCATGCCGCTTCGCGTCAAACTGACCGGCACCTGCCACGGCCCCGATCTCATCAACGTGCTCAACCTCCTGGGCCGCGACGAAGTCGTCAGGCGCCTGACTTTATAACATTTACTATTCAACGGAGCGACCGACATGGCAGAACGATACGAATTCACCGCAGTGCAGGAAAAGTGGCACAGGATCTGGGCCGACAAGCGGATCTACCGGACGGCCGAAGACCGCTCGAAGCCGAAATTCTACTGCCTCGACTTTTTCCCGTATCCCTCCGGGAACGGCCTGTCGGTCGGTCACCTGCGCAACTACGTTCCGACCGACGTCATCTCGCGCATGAAGCGGATGCAGGGCTTCAACGTCCTGCACCCCATGGGCTGGGACGCGTTCGGCCTACCGGCAGAGAACTTCGCGATCAAGATGGGCGTCCATCCCACCGAGACGACCGCGAAGAATGCCGCGAACTACCGGCGCCAGCTCAGTCTCGTCGAGTGTTCCTACGACTGGGATCGCGAGATCAATTCGACCGATCCGGGCTACTACAAGTGGACCCAGTGGTTCTTCCTGATGCTGCACAAGCGGGGCCTGGCCTACCAGGCGACCGGCGCGCAGTGGTGGTGCCCGAGCTGTCAGACGATCCTCGCCAACGAGCAGGTCGAGCAGGGCTGCTGCTGGCGGTGCGACTCGCAGGTCGAGAAGAAAGACCTGAAACAGTGGTTCTTCAAGATCACCGCCTACGCCGACCGGCTGATCGACGATCTCAAGACCGTCGACTGGCCCGACCACATCAAGAAGATGCAGGAAAACTGGATCGGCCGCCGGACCGGCACGGAAGTGACCTTCAAAGGCGTTCACCCGACGACCGGCGAGACGTTTGACATCCCGATCTTCACCACGCGCGTCGACACGATCTTCGGCGTCACGTTCATGACGCTGGCCCCCGAGCATCCGCTCGTCGAGAAGCTGACCCACCCCGACCGGAAAGCAGCCGTGGAGGAATACGTCGCAGAGTCTCGCCGCAAGAGCGAGATCGACCGTCTCTCGACCGAGAAGGAAAAAACGGGCACGGCGCTCGGCAGCTTCGCGATCAATCCGTTCAACGGAGAGAAGGTGCCGATCTATATCGGCGACTACGTTCTCGTCAGCTACGGCACGGGCGCCGTCATGGCCGTTCCGGCGCACGATGAGCGTGACTTTGCATTTGCGAAGAAATATGGCATCCCGGTTCGCGAGGTCATCACGCCCGCCGGCAAGGCGCAGGGAAATCTTTCGGCCGCCTATACCGAATACGGCATCCTGATCGATTCGGGCGAGTTCTCGGGCCTGACCTCCGAGCAGTCGATGGAGCGCATGGCCGCCTGGCTCGAAGGCAAAAAGCTCGGCCAGAAGCGCGTGAACTACAAATTTCGCGACTGGCTGATCAGCCGCCAGCGATACTGGGGCGCACCGATTCCGGTCGTGCACTGCGACAGCTGCGGCACGGTGCCGGTTCCCGACAACCAGCTTCCGGTGCTGCTTCCCCCGATCAAGGAGTTCAAGCCCGGCCAGGACGGGAAATCGCCGCTCGCCGGCATTTCCGACTGGGTCAACACGACCTGTCCGACATGCGGAAAGCCCGCACGGCGCGAGACCGACACGATGGACGGCTTTGCCTGCTCCTCGTGGTATTTCCTGCGGTTCATCGACCCGAAGCTCGATTCGGCCCCGTTCGACAAGGAAAAGGCCGCCTACTGGCTGCCGGTCGACCTGTATGTCGGCGGCGCCGAGCATGCCGTCATGCACCTCCTGTATGCCCGGTTCTGGACGAAAGTCATGCAGGACGAAGGGCTGATCCCCTTCGGCGAGCCGTTCGCGATGCTGCGCAACCAGGGCATGATGCTGGCCCCCGACGGCCAGAAGATGAGCAAGTCGAAGAACAACGTCATCACCCCCGACGAAATGGTCGAGAGATACGGCGCCGACACGCTTCGTGCGTTCATCCTGTTCCTGGGCTGCTTCGAACTCGAGGTCGCCTGGTCGGACGAAGGCATCAAGGGCATGTACCGCTTCGTGAACCGCGTCTACGATCTCGTCCAGGAGTATCCGGGAGACAAGGGCGGCGATGCCGAAGGCGAGAAGGCGATCGAGCTGAAGCGGTGGATCCACAAGTCTATCAAGGGCATCACGAACGATATCCAGACCTTCAGCTTCAACACGGCCGTCGCGAAGCTGATGGAGTTTGTGAACGCGCTTTCCGACTACGCGCGCAACACCCCGCTCGCCGGCACGAAGCTCTGGGGCGAGGCCATCGACACCCTGCTCCTGCTGCTGGCTCCGATCACTCCGTATCTCGCGGAAGAGCTGTGGGAGCGCACCGGCCGAGGTCCGCGCGGGCTGGTTCATCAGCAGGCCTGGCCGAAGTGGGACGAATCGGCCCTTGCCGAGGATTCCGTGAACCTGCCGGTGCAGGTCAACGGTAAACTGCGCGATCAGGTTCGCGTCGCGATCGGCCTTTCCGACGACCAGGTTCGGGAAGAATGCCTCAAGAGCGAGAAGGTGCAGAAGTTCCTCGAGGGCAAGACGATCGTGAAATTCATTCACGTCCCGAAGCGGATGGCCAGCTTCGTGGTAAAATAACAGAACGTATGCGAAGCCCCGGCAGAGAATGGCCGGGGCTTCGTCACGTGATGGAAAGGTGTGTCATGGTGCCTGAAGAACGCCGGCGCAAAGAGATCGCGGATGAAATTGCCGCGGCGCTGGACCGTGCCGTCGCCATGGCGTTTCTCGTGACCGCGGGGCTCGTCGCGGCCGGTCATCTGAGCCTCTCCGGTGAAGGAGCGTCCTGGGGGCTCGTCGTTCGCGAACCGGCTCTCGTGTCGAGAGTCGCGGCCATCACCGCCTGGGACCTGGGCAGTTCGTTTCTCGCGCTTCGATGGTGGCGAAAACCTCTCTGGAACAGCGAGGCCGGCGAAGCCCTGCTGACGCTGATCGCCAGCCTCATTCTCTGGCGTGTGCTGTTCGGCGTCGGAATCAACCTGGTCGATGCCGCCTTCCCCGCCCTCCTGCCGGCCTGGGCGATCGCGTATGCGCCCCCTCTGAATGCCGATCTCGCCGGCTCCGGCGTCGGTCTGGCCGGTCTCTGGCTCTTCATCGGCGTTCTCGCGGCGGCGAAAGAGACGATCGCCCGCGGACTTTTCCGGCTCGACGAACGGGCAGATTCTCCGCTTTGCTGCCTGTTCGCATGGCATCACCGAAAAGACGCCGTGTTCTCTCTTCTGGGGTGCCTCGGGGCCACAGCCACGGCGATGAACGTTTCTCCCCGGGCAGCCGGGATGTTCGTCGCCTCCATCAAGTTGCTGCTGCTGGGATCCGCTGCTCTCGCCATTTTTCGCCGGTGTTCGCTGCGACTTCTGGCCGGTCGAGAAGTCGGAACCACATCCTGTGAAATGCGTGATAGAATGAACGCCAAAGGGGAGGATGAGGAACGCGGATGAATGACGTATCGGGATTTCTCGAGTTGCGCGCCATCGGCTACTTTTTCGGGCATCTGGGCAAGGTGTTCGTCGGAACAGGCGTTCTCGAGGCCTTCGTCTGGCTTGCCATTGCCATGCTCGCCGGCTTGGCCGTCGCGATCATCGTGCTGTTGAGCATTCCCAGAATTCTCGAAGATTATGTGAAGATCTACAACTGGTATGTGAATTCTGACTTTTACGTCATTTTCGAAGAGAAAATCGAGGTCCGGCTCGTCTTCAAACTGGCGTTCCTCCCGGTCTACCTCGTGGTCTCCCTCTTTTTTCTCACCGTGAATCTCATGGTGAGAACCGCCTATCATCTCGTCGCGCGCCTGAACCTGCTGCGCTGCGTGAACTGCCATGCCAGGATCGAATGGGCCGAGGGAACGGTCACCTGCGACGTCTGCGGCGATCACATCGTCGGAGCTCCGACGAAGACGTGCCCCGGCTGTAATGCGAAACCCAACGCCGTGCGCTGTCCCTACTGCGGCTTTCTCGTGTTCATCGACCTGATCGGGCAGGCCCCGACGGGCCGGGCCGGGCGGAAGAGCTGAACCATGGTCATCCGGTCGCGAAACCGCCTCTATTATTTCGACAGACATATATCAGACGCTTTTTTGCGGCTGACGGTCGTCTTTCTCGCCCTTTTCACCGCCGTTTCTGCCTGGCTGATGCTTCTGCGCACGGATTCGTTCATCGACGCCGTGTTCTGGCCGCGCCTGCAGGATGAGATTGCGGATCTCGCCGGGAAGGAAGTGAGCAAGCTCGGCATGTCCGAACAATCGCTGCTCACACGGGTCATGCACGAGATGGAAAAGGACGGGGCCGGCATCACGAAGTTTCCCGAGTATGCCGAACGACTGTCGCCGAACAACCAGGCAATCGAGCTCATCCGCCTTCGCCTGACGATCCTCCGGTTGATGGTCCGCTCCATCGGATTCGTGTTTCTGGCATTTTTTATCGTCCTCTTCATCCTTCTGAGAGTCATCTATGGCGGCGCCGAACGGCGCTGGAAAATATTCCACTGGATATACGGCCAGTTCAACAAGGACGGAGCGTCGCGTCAGCCGTACGGCCTGGTTCGCTCGCTGACGCCGTTTCAGCGAAAGATGTTCGAGATCGCCTTTGCGTTATCGAAGGGCAATCCCGACGGAAGCCTGGAGTTCGACATCGGGAAGGTCGCCGCCCTCCTGTGGCCGGGCGAGGACGCTCTTACGGACCGCCGCAGAGGCATGATCGCCATCGCCTTCACGGAGCTGTGCGACGAGTTTTTCTACTTCCAGATTTCCGGCCCGCGCGGCATGGCGATCCGCACCTATTGTCCCCTGATTCCTTTCGAGGACCAGGTGAAAAAGGAATGGGTGCGCGACTCCGCGGGACGCGAAATCGAGGCGTTCACCGCCGGGCGTTTCCGATTTTCACCGCCTCTCTATGAAGAGCATCTCAGGAACCGCTATCCGAAACTGCCGCACCCCGTTGCCTACGCGCTCGACGATCGCCGGCATCCCTTCGCGTTCCGGGCCTATCTGACGCTTTGGGAATTGCTGGTGGAACGAAACAGGATCGATCTCGCGGCGGCCGGCCCCGATGCGACGGGAGTCTCGAGCGCCGTCGAGCTGTCGCTGATAGGGCTGATCGAAAAGGCTTGTCTCGAGATGAGCGCCGGGCATGATGACGCGCTTCTCGAGCAGATCCACCAGGATCTCGGCAAACTCAAGGAACTCGGCTTCATCCGCGGCTGGACGATCGAGGAGAACGGGGACCCCGTCCATCCCTCCTGGTACAAGTCCTCGAGCCTGTTCGTCTACGATGCGGCATCGAACACCTACCACATGAATTCCGGCCTCATCACCCGCAAGATCTATCGGTTCGACATGGCCTCCTGGACGGATCTCGAAAAGATCCATATCGTGCGCCGGCGCTGCGCCTTCGTCGACAATCTGAACACCCCCTGTTCGAGGCAGGCCATGGCCGGAAGCCCCTATTGCAAGCGTCATGCGAAAGCGCTCGACTTCGAAACTCCGAAGCTGTTCTACGAGAAGGTGAAGGCATTGACGGCACCGGATGAGTCCGATCCTTCCGTTCAGGACGCGGCCGCAACGACTCGGCGTTACTCGGCTGAGGATCTCGAAGCAACGCCTGCCGTCATCATTCCGCCGCCGCCCCCCGCCGATCCGGAGCCGCCGAAGAATACAGCGTGACCTCCGACAAGCGACGTTCCTCTCCGAAACTTCGAGCCGGCGGTACGGAAACCGGCGGCCCGTTGTCCCCGGACGTTTCCGCAGCACCGGTTCCGCCGCGGATATTCCCAACTCCCGAAGAGCTCGGGGGCCTCCGGGAAGAGGAAATCGAGTCTCAACGGGGCAGGTTCGGATCAAACCTGCTTTCACCACCTCCACGACCGCCCTGGTGGACGGGGTGGCTCAGACAGTTCGACGATCCGATCATTCGCATCCTTCTCGTAACAGCCGCTGCAACGGCTCTCATCGGGATATCCGACGGCAGTATGCTCGAAAGCGCCGTCATCGGTCTCATCATCCTCCTTGCGACGCTGATCGGCTTCATCAGCGAGGAACGTGCCGAGCGTGAATTCAGCCTGCTTATCTCGGCCCGCGAATGCGTTCCGGTGCGCGTCGTCCGCGGCGGAGCGATGATCTCCATCGCCCGTTCGGAGGTCGTCGTCGATGACATCGTCTGGCTGGAAGCGGGAGATGAAGTGCCGGCAGACGGCATTCTCCTGAACGGGCAGGCCGTTGAAGTCGACGAATCCATGATAACGGGCGACCGGCCTTCCATCTCGAAAGTTCCGTACGACCCGCATTCCATCGCCATGACTGGTGCCAGGCTTTCACGTTCCGATCGGCTTCTGCGAGGTTCCACCGTCACCCATGGCCGCGGGGTGATGAGGGTCACCTCGGTCGGCGACGCCACGAAGCTGGGGCAGGCAGGTGCGGCAGCCGTGGCCGAGCGCGAGGAACCGTCTCCGCTCAGGTTGCAGCTCGACGGCATCGCCCGCGCCATCGCTTTCTTCGGCGTCACCATATCCGCACTCGTTTTCACGGTTCTCGTCGCAGGCCGTATCGCGGGCGGGAATGTCTCGTTCACTCCGGCTCAGGCATGGGCACATGCCAGTCTCGGGTTTGGTATAGTGGCAATGATATTTCCATTCTGGCTGCCCGCGGCGCTGGACGTTCTGGGCATTCTCGGGTTTGAAGTCACGGGCAGAGATCTCTTCGTCGAATCTCCCTGGCGCCTCGGTCTTCGCTGGGGCGGCATCTGCGTCGGCGCGGGGCTGTTCCTGGGGAGCGCCGCTGGCATCCTGCCCCTCGTTCCGGCGGCGTGGGGAAGCCGGCCGCTCGAGGCGGCCCTGCTGCAGGATTTTCTCCAGACCCTCGCCCTGATCGTCGTGGCGGTCCCCGACGGGCTCAGCATGAGCATCACGCTGTGCCTCGCCTGGGGCATGCGCCGGCTGCTCGCGGGCCGAACCCTCGTGCGCCGGCTTCATGCCTGCGAGACGATCGGGGCCGTGACCGTCATCTGCACGGGCGATTCCGGGGCGATGCTCGACCCGCGGCTCACCGTTGGAAGCGTCATCCAGGGCTGCTCGCTCCAATCCCGGGAAACGGTTCCACACTCGCTTCTTGCGGAAGCCATGGCCGTGAACGCGACCGCGCATCTTGCGCGACGGCGTGAGGATCCGCCCGTCACGATCGGCGATCCGCTCGAGGGCGCGCTCCTGTTCTGGCTGCGCGATCGAGGCATTTCCTACATGAGCCACCGGAGCAACTTCGAACTTCATCGACAATGGCCGGCCGGCCCGGACGCATGGTTCATGGCGACTCTGGGGCATCCTGCGGACAAGAATTCGCCGAATGCCTGGCGCCTGCACGTGAAAGCCCAGGGTGACATGCTGCTGAAGCGATGCCGAAGCGCCCTCGTCGATGGAAATATCGTTTCCCTCGAGGCGGGCTCGCCGTTTCGCCTCTCTCTGGAAACCCATCTGGAGCGTCTTTCCCCGGTCGGCAGGACGATCGGTTTTGCCATGCGCGAAGGAGCGGGAGCGCATCCTGACGATCCATCGGCGGATCTGACGTGGCTGGGAGCGGTGGTGATAACCGGATCCATCTCGCCGGAAACAGCCGCCGCCTTCGATCAATGCCGCCGGGCCGGGATCCGAGTGACCCTGGTGTCGTCCGCAGGGCCGGAAAACGCGGCCCGGGTCGCACGCGAAGCTGGACTTCGCATGGCAGACGCCGATCCCGGCAGCATCCTGACGGGAGAGGAGATGCACAGGCTCGACGGCATGCATGCCGCACACGCCGCCGGCAGACTCGCCGTTCTTGCCCGTGCAGACGTTTCGGACCGAACGAAATTGATCGACCTCCTCAGGCAAAGGGGTGAAGTCGTCGCCGCCGTCGGCGATCATGACGCGGATGCCGCCAGTCTTCGGAGGGCGGATATCGGCCTTGTCATGGGAAACGGCGCCTCCGAACGAATACGCTCCGCCGGCGATCTCATCCTGCCCGACGAGGGGCTTCCCGCGCTTCTGACCGCCGTGAAGTGGGGCCGTGCGCTCTTTCTCAACATTCAGCGGTTCCTCGTGTTCCAGCTCTCCGTCAACCTGATGGCCCTCGGGATCAATCTGCTGGGTCCCCTCATCGGAGTCCGCCTTCCGCTGACGATTCTTCAGATGCTCTGGGTAAATATCATTATGGATATATTTGCAGCCCTGGCTCTCGCGACCGAGCCTCCGCATGCCGGCATCCTCGACGCCCCGCCCCGAAGAAGCCGCGATTTCATCGTGACCGGGGCAATGGTCCAGGCGATCCTGACGACGTCCGCGTTGTCCATGTCCGTCTTTTTGCTGGTGCTGCGCCACTGGCAGAGACCGGACGGAAGCATCGACGCCCGCCGCCTGACGTGGTTTTTCTGCCTGTTCGTGCTGGTCCAGCTCTGGAACCTCGTCAACGCCCGCGGCTTCGGCGCCCGCCGGCCGCCCTGGCTGGGGCTGGGCGAAAACCGGTGGTTCGGCGCGATGCTTCTCGCCATTCTCCTGGCCCAGGGGGCCATCGTCCAGTGGGGTGGTGCCCTGTTCAGGACCGTTCCGCTCTCCCTTACGGAATGGGCCGCCCTGATCGCAGGAACATCCCCGCTCCTCGTCGTCGGCCGCGCGCTCGGTTATCCCGGCCACCTTCGCCGAACGGACTGAAGCCGGCTTATCCTCCCTCCGGGAGGTCGGCACATCGCTTTTTCAAGAGCCGCATGCAGGTCAGCGCGACGGTTACGAACAGGAGACTGAAGCAGACGGCAGTCCGGTCGAATGGTACCAGCAGGAGGGTTGAGACGAATTCGATGCCGATCAGGGCGAGCAGGAACCGGACGACGTTTTCCCGTGCCTGCCCCGAGCAGAACGCGGCCCCCAGAGGCGCTCCGAATGCCACGATCGGAGCCGCGCACAGCCACATCGGCAGCACGTCGGGAGCGAGGGTTCCCGACAGCAGCCTGAACAGAAAGCCGATCGTCGAGACCGACGCCATCAGAATGACGGTCGTCCGGGTTCCGACTCGCTCGTCGACGTCGTAGCGCAGACAGAGCACGACGAAGAGAAGAACGTCGGCGCCGCTACCGACGAGCGACGAGATCAGGCCGCCCAGGGCTCCCGTCAGAAAAAAACCGAACAAGCGGCGGCCTGGCGGTATATCTATATTATTTTGTATATTTCTCTTCCGCCGGTTGGCGTTCCAGAGAAAATATCCGAAGCACAGGGTGAAGAGGGTGAAGATGATTTTCGGATACGGGGGAGGCACCTGCGGAGCCAGCCAGAGAAAGCCTGGAATAAGCGTCGTCGCGGCGCCGGCGAGCGCCCAGCCGAATACGTGCGGAAGCCAGGCGTAGCCGCTTCGAATGATGATGAGGCCGCCGCAGGTCATCCCGACGGACTGGATGGCGAGAGCGAAATCGCGCGCCGTATCGGACGGAATATGCAGCAGCTTTGTGAAGACGGGAAAGGCGACCGCGCCGCCACCCTCCGCGGTTGCCCCCGAGACAAACGAGCCCAGCGTCATGGTCAGCGATACGGGCCAGTATGTACGAAACAGCGCCATGCTGCCCGTTCCCCACATGAACAGACTCCAGACGACCAAAACGAGCCAGGATATGGCAAACCTGCGACTGAAGACGTTCGTGAGAAGCTGGCCACGCGTGTCCGGCGTTCGGGGTTTCTCGGAAACAGGCCCGGCACGAAGAAAGGATTTCATGTCGGCATTGTGCCTGAGAGCAACAAGATCGTCAACATCTCCTTCTCGCACACATGCCACGACAATCACCCGTGCACTCTATTCCGTTCGTGCTGAACCTGGCGAAGCACGAGAGGCATCGCCTTTCGACAGGCTCAGGGCGAGCGGGTATATCATGTCGGATAGATGCAACATATTTCACTCGTGATAGTCGCAGCCTGCCTGATCATTTCGAGCGACCGGCCCGGCAAGGGTTTCATTTTGACGTTCTTCTTGCCAAAAGCATCTGAAGTAGAGTATATGAACCAGCCGACCTGTTCGGCTTCATTTTTCCGGGTGGTGCAGATCGTACCGCCCTGTTCGCTGGCCCTATTTGCTTCAAGAGTCGACAAACATGCAACGCTCATTTTTCCTTGTCATGCTCCTCGGCATCATCTGTGCCGTTGCCCCGGCCTGGGGCCAGAACGCCCCGACGTCCGAGATCGAGGCGCTACAGGCCGAGAACGCGCACCTGCGCGATCGCGTCGACGCCCTCGAGAAGGCCCTCGCCGAGATCAACGACAAGCTGTCCGCCCGACCCGTCGCGGCCGGTCCGATCGAAGCGGCCGCCTTGACGACTTCGGCGGCCCCCGCAAAGCCGGCGGCACCGGCCAAACCGGCCATCACCTCCAAATACAATGTCGACCTGTATGGGTATCTCAAGCTCGACATGGCCTGGGACCGGGCCCGTTCCGACACCGGCAACTTCGCCCGCTGGACGCTTTCCGAGAGTGCGGTGGCGCCGAACGACCGCCAGTTCAGCCAGACCATCAACCAGACCCGCTTCGGCTTCAATTTCAAGGGCCCCGAAGCCGGCAAGGCCAAGGTCAGCGGCCAGTATGAGGTCGATCTCTACGGCGGCGGCGCAGAGAACAGCGCCATGATCCGCACCCGGCACGCATTCTTCCAGGTCGACTGGCCGGAGGACGTCAGCCTCCTGATGGGCCAGACCTGGGATCTCATCGGGCCCCTGAACCCCAATACGCTCAACTATACTGTCGCCTGGCAGGCCGGCAACATCGGCTTCCGCCACCCTCAACTGCGGCTCAGCAAGGGCATCAAGGCCGGCGACGGCAAGGTGCTCGTCCAGGTCGCGGCCTCCCGCAAGGTCGGCGACGCCACCGCGTTCAGCAGTTCGCCCGACACCGGCGCCGACTCCGGCTCGCCGGCGTTCCAGGGGCGCATCGGGTACACCTTCCCGACCAGCAAGGTGCAGAAGGGCTCCATCGGCGTCTGGGGCCACTCGGGCAACGACGAGTATGACTACAATGCCGCCGGCGACAACGTCTCGGTCAAGAGCAGTTCCAAGGGTGTCGACTTGAACATCGCTCTCGACAAGCGCTTTGCCTTCAAGGGCGAAGTGTGGGAGGGGAGGAACCTCGACGAATACCAGGGCGGCATCGGAAACGGCGTCATCGTCACCAGCGCCTCGGGCACCTACTTCAACAACGCCGCGTTCGGCGGCAGGTTCTTCAACGCCCAAGCTCTCAAGAGCAAGGGCGGCTGGTTCGAACTCAACGTCGGTCCCTTCCAGCAGTGGCGCTATAACCTCGGCATGAGCGTCGACAATCCCGATGACGAGCTTCTGCCCAACGCCAATGCCTCCAGCCGCACCAAGAACCGCACCCGCTGGATCAACGCCCTCTGCGACCTCAACGAGGCCGTTCAGATGGGTCTCGAATACATGCGCATCGAGACGGCATACAAGGGCCGGCTGGACGGCGACGACACCCGCCTCCAGAGCAGCTTCATCTACAAGTTCTGACCGTTCGCGGTCGAACGGAATCCCCGCCGGGAATCGCCCGGCGGTTTTTCTTCAACAGCGACCAGTGACGTCGATTCACTTCACATTCGGTTACATCCGTTCTGAAAGAGCATGGATCAAGATCAGGATGGATGGCAAGGGACGGTGGGTGGACAACGTTTTCGTCGAACGTGTCAAATACGAGGAGGTTTACTACTACTCGTCTCATATGTTAGGCAACAGCTATCACGAGTAAAATATAATTCCTCCAGACCGACAAGGCACAGCCGTTCGCCCTGAGCCTGTCGAAGGGCGAGTGCATTCGTGCTTCGACAAGCTCAGCACGAACGGTATCGAGGATGTGGGTGATTGTCGTGTTCCTTGTGAGACGAGTCGTATATTCAGATCAACCTTTGAAATGGATACGGCACGACTCACACTGGTTATGTCGACAACTATTTTTTGAATGCTGTCCAGACATCCCGGACCGCCTCTCTTGGAAAAAGAAATTTCAGGAAGGCGTCGCGGCGCGGCTTTGGTGGAAGAACAGTTTGATCAGCTCGCTCAGGACGATCGCGAGACAACCGGCTCCGAAAGCGACGGCGAGGTCCGCGAGATGCAGCGAGCCGAACTTGAACAGGTTCTTCAGGAACGGCAGGGACAGGCAGAGAACGAGGGCGACGCCGGTTCCGCCTATGACCCACCAGAGGGCCTTGTTCGGCCGGCCAAGCGCGGAGATGAAGTTTCTCTGCAGACATCGGTTGCTCAGGATGAGCCCGAAATTGCCCATAAGAAGCGTTATAAAACATGCGGCCCGGGCCTCGTCGACGGACCGGCTGACGCCCGACACCACCACGTAGGCGATCAGCGAGAGGATCAGGATGCCGGCGCCCTGCAGGATGCTGTGGATCACGGTGCTCCGGTCGAACAGCGGCTCGTTCTCGGTGCGCGGGGGGCGGCTCATGATGTCAGGTTCCTCGGCTTCGGCTTCGAACACGACGGAACATGCCGGATCGATAAATAGTTCAAGAAATACGACGTGGACCGGCAGCAGAAGGAGCGGCCACTTCAGAAGAACGGGAAGCAGAGAGAGCCCCGCGATCGGTATGTGGACGGCGACGATGAAGGACATCGCCTTGCGCAGATTGTCGAAAATCCGTCGGCCGAGTTTGACCGCCTGGACGATCGAGGTGAAGTTGTCGTCGAGCAGCACCAGCGACGCAGCCTCGCGGGCCACATCGGTGCCGCGGCCGCCCATGGCGACGCCGATGTGGGCGGCCTTCAGGGCGGGGGCGTCGTTCACCCCGTCGCCGGTCATCGCGACCACGTCTCCGTTCGCCTTGAGGGCCTGGACGAGCCGAAGTTTCTGCTCGGGAACGGCCCGCGCAAAAATCGAGACGTTTTTGATGCGGCTCTGGAGGGTCGCGTCGTCCATCGTATCGAGCTCGGGACCGGAAATTACGTCCTCGGGGTTGGCGAGCCCGATCTGGCGCGCGATGCTGCGCGCGGTTCCTGGATAATCCCCCGTGATCATGATGACGCGGACGCCGGCCGTGAGACACTCGGCGACGGCGGCGGGCACTTCGGGACGGACCGGGTCGGCGAGGCCGAGCAGACCGAGGAACTCGAACGTCAGGTCATGCTGGCCGTCCGGAAGTTCTTTTTCGGAAAACGCTCCCCGCGCAACGCCGATGACGCGCAGTCCCTGGTCGGCCAACGCGTTGATCTGCGTCCGAAGGGTATCCAGGTCGCTCTTCGGAAGGTGGCAAAGGTCGGCGATCGCTTCGGGAGCGCCTTTGGCGGCGAGAATCAGCGAGTCGCCGGAAGGCGAGCGCCAGACGCGCGACATGGCGAGAAGTTGCTCCGAAAGCGGGTATTCACGGATCAGTGTCCAGTCGCGATGCAGGTGCTCGGTTCTGCCGAGCGTCGTTCTCCCAAGCTCGCACATCGCCTTTTCCATCGGGTCGAACGGATCGACGGGGCTGGCCAGGATGCTGAACTCGACGAGTTCGTGAAACGCATCGGGAAGCGAGTCTGCCCCGTGCTCGACGATGTGGATCGCGCTGTCCGTCGAGAGGTGCGTGACGCTCATTCTGTTCTGCGTAAGCGTCCCCGTCTTGTCGGTGCAGAGGACCGTCGCGGAGCCCAGCGTTTCGACGGCCGGCACGCGTCTCGTCAGGACGTTCCGATGCGACATGCGCCATGCGCCGAGGGCGAGAAAAATCGTAAGAACGACGGGAAACTCTTCGGGAAGCGTCGCCATGGCGAGGGTGAGACCGGCCAGGAAGCCCTGGATCCAGTTTCCCTGGGTGAAACCATGCACGACGACGACGACGACGCAGGAAACCGCGCCGACGATGCCGAAGTTCCGAACGATGCGGCCCGTTTCCCGCTGCAGACGCGTCTGCTCGGGTTCGAGGCTCTGCAGAGCCTTGCCGATCTTTCCCATCGAGGTGCGAACGCCGGTGTGAACGATGCGGGCGATGCCCTGCCCCTTCACGACCATCGACCCCGAAAAGACGAAGGGCGTGTCGTCGCCGCCGGGTTGTCCCATCTCCGTCGCTGGTGCGTCCGCCCGCTTTCTTACCGGAACGGATTCGCCGGTGAGAAGCGACTCGTCGGTCGTGAGGCTCACGGAGTGGAGAATGATGCCGTCGGCCGGGACGCGGTCGCCTTCGGACAACAGGACGATATCGCCTTGCACGACGTCTCGGCCGGCGATGCGCTCCTGGACCCCGCCTCGAATGACCAGAGCGCGGGGGCTCGAGAGATTTCGCAGGGCCTCGAGGGCGTTTTCCGTGCGCTGTTCCTGGTAGAAGGTGATGCCCATGATGACGAACACGAAGCCCAGAAGCATCAGGGCTTCTTCGATATCGCCGAGAATCAGGTAGAGAGCGCCGCAGAAGATCAGCAGCAGGAACATCGGCTCGCGGACGACCTCCGCCGCGATGTCGAACAGACCGCGTTTTTTCGCCAGCGGGAGTTCGTTCGGCCCCCAGCGTTTGAGCGATTCAAGAACCTCGCCGGAGGAAAGACCCTGGATGTTCGCTGGATCGAAAGGGGGCGGCACGTTCATGGCACAGGTCTCCCGTCGTGGAATGTTCAGCTGAACCGCTGGGGCCGGTCACGGCGTCCTGTGGATGAACCACGGGAGTATTGTGCATGAACAAAATATTATAGTCAATAGTATAACATTGCCGTTTTCATTCCCGTCGGCGCAGTCATGCGTGACGGATGGCATCGCATGTCGGGCGCATCGCGATGCGCGCCTACGGGCAGAATACGACGGCAGGACGTGTGTTCAAATCTTTCCTGCGCCAGAATGATTCCCTGTGGCAGGGGCGGTTTGCGAACCGCCCATTGCGAACGTGATCTGGAGGATTGTTGATTCCAGCGCGACAGAAAGACAAGTGCGTGTTTCCGTTCGTGCTGAACCCGTCGAAGCACGAGAGTATCTCGTCCTTCGACGAACTGCAGGACGCAATAGTTCCGGATTCGTTGCCGAAGCGGTGCGGTCGACATATAATGCAGACAACCAGCCATCATGCGAAGGAAACGAGAGATGAGCGCACGAACGAACAGGATGAAGGTGACAACGCTTCTGCTGGGGATTCTGCTGTCCATGGTCGGTCTTTCGATCGCTTCACCGGCAACCGCGGCCGGACAGCCGGAGGGCCTTGCTGCCGCCGAAGCCGCTTTTCTCAAACAACGGACGGTCGTACCCCGGGACCTGTACAGGCTCGCCCACGAGGCGTTCACCGAGGGCAGAATCGATGAAGCAAGGTTGTATGCGCTGCGCATTTTTTTCGACGGATTCCGGAGCAACAACCTGCTCGACCTGCTCGGCGGCATCGAGATCAAGGCCGGTCAGCCCCTGCTGGCGGGCGAATGGCTCAGGAAATCGCTCTGCCTGAATCAGGACGATCCCACGGCCCGCAAGCTCCTCGCACGCCTGCCCCCGACGCCGCGGGCGATCCCCGTCGACCCGGCGGCGCTCCAGGAACACTTCGCGCAGATCACCTCCAGACTGCCGCAGCTGCTGTCGCGCCTGAAAACGAAGAAGCTGCACTACGACAGCGTTCTCGACGAGATTGCCCGGGGCCAGTTTTACAAGGCTCTCGCCCTCGCGGAAGAGTATGAGAAGCGGCATCCCGGCGTCGACGGAACTGCACTGACGGCGCTGTGCGCGCTGTATCTGGGCCGCACGAAAGACGCGATTCAGCTGTATGAGCAGGGCCTGGCAAAGGTTCCCTGCCACCCGCTTCTTCTCTTCATCAAGGCGATGGTCTCCGACACGAACCCCGAAACGTCGGCAACGTCGCGGCCCCGGGCCTTGTATGACCTCGACCGCTGGAAGGAGGCGGAAAAGGCCGCAGACCAGCTGACGCAGGGGTTCCCAAAATCGGCCGAGGGTCTGCTGGTGCGGGCGCGCATCGCGCTCGACCGCATGCAGCCGAGAAACGCCCAGGTGTTTCTCGACCGCGCCGCTCAGCGCGATCCCGACCATCCGATGCTCGATCTGCTTCGCCTCGATCTCGCGCTGATGACCGGCGAGCCCGAAAAGGGCGGCGACATTCTGAAACGCGCGTTCCGGCGCGGCTACAATTTTCCGTCGGTCAATCTGAAGGCGGGCTTACTCGCCGCCGCGAACGCGCGGCCCGACGAGTCGAAAACGATCATGGACGATGCGGCGAACAGCCTGCCCTTTCTCGACCGCGACGCCTGGTTTTTGTATGTCCAGCTCGCCATCATCACCAACAGAGTCCAGGACGCCCGCCGCGCGCTCGATATCTGGGCCGCGCGCCTGCCCCGCCGCAGTCTGGCCTGCTACATGGAGGCGCTATACTGTTTCAAAGTCAGCGACGTCGACAAGGGGCTCGAGTGGTTGAAAAAGGGCTTCGCCATGAACCCTGATCACGTCACCGTTCTCAACGCCCTCACGTCGATCCCGGCGCTGAGCCGCGATCCCGTTCTCGCCCAGCAGATCATGACCCGGCTGTCGGCGGCGGAGCAGGCGGCCCAGGAAAATCCCGCCCTGCCGCAACCCGATCTGCCGGAAGCTGAGGACGGGAAGCCCACCCCCCTCCCGCCCGACCCGACGCAGGAACCATCTCCGGAGGAGAACTCGGCCGCCGGGCAGACGTCGGTCGATCCCTCTCCCGCTCCCTCTCCAGCGATCGCTTCGCCTTCGAACCCGCCCACCCCCGCCCAGCCTGTGGCAGCGGTGATGCCGGATTTTCCGATGACTGGTCCTGCGGCGAACTCCGCGAGGTTCACGATCAAATCCGCGGCCGGCACGGCTCCCAGTCTTCCGGGCATCATGCTGCAGACTCTCGAGATGACGATGAATCGTCTCGAATCGCGCCTCGGGCCGTTGAAAGCTCCCCTCGCGGTCCACCTGGTGCCCGTCTCGGCGATGGGGTCGAGCATCGCCCGCTTTTTCCCGGACAAAAACACCCTCGTCATTTCGGCTTTGTATACCGACCTGGGCGCGGTTCGAAGCTGGATAGCCACCGAATACCCGACCGCCGACGAGGAAAATACGATGATCCTTTCGCAGGCTCTGCCCGGCTTTGAACTCGCGCGGGAGCTTTCCCGGGCCCTTCTGTTCGGCAGGGCTCCGAAGGCATTCGCGCCGGAAAACCGCGCCATCTGGCTTCAGGCCGGCATTTCGGAGATCCTCGGCGGAAGCGACGACGTCACGAAGTTCCTGCTCCAGACGGTGCAGGCGAGAATCGCCAGCGACGAGGCGCAGCTTGTCCAGCTGGACAAGGTCGACGATCTGCTCGGCGACGCGTCGGCGTCGATCGCCGCCCGAGACACGGCGCGTGCCCAGGCGTATCTGACGGCCGCGTTTCTCGTGAAGAAAAAAACGGATTTCACCCAGGGTATCGCCGCCGTCCTTGCGCTTCTCGAAAAACTGGGAAACGGCGTTCCGCTAGCGACGGCCCTGCAGGAGATTTTCCAGATGTCGCGCGACCAGTTCGAGTCGGGCTGGAAGGAGTCGGCGTTCTGGAGTCTGCGTCAGGGCGTCCCATATGAATGGTGAACGCTATGGAACGGCGAGAAACGCCTCGTAACTCGCCGCCGCCAGGGCGGGGTTGAGTTTTTTCTCCTCGCCGAGCGTCCGGCTCGGCGCCGGGCCGTAATCGTGGCCCGGGCAGACGACGAGGCCGTCGGGAAGTCGTTTGATCCGCTCCAGACTTTTGTACAGCGCCCGTGCGTCGCCGCCCTCGAGGTCGGTTCGGCCGCAGTTGCCGACGAACAGGGTGTCGCCGGTGATCAGCCAACGGTCGTCCACGATCAGGCAGATGCCCCCCGGTGCATGGCCGGGCGTGTGGATGATGTCGACGGTTCCTTTACCGCCCCAGTCCAGCGATGCGCCGTCGGCCGCATACGCATCCAGACGTATATCGCCATGAATATATCGTTCAGACTCTTTGTGCGCGATCACTTTCGCGCCCGTCCTGGCTTTCACGGCTGCGGCGGCGTTGATGTGGTCGAAATGGTGATGCGTCAAGACGATGCACGACAGATCGAGCCTGCGGGCTTTCACCGCGGTCGCAATCTTTTCTGCGTCGAATGCCGGATCGATGACGATCCCTCTTCCGCCGTCCTCGTCGCCGATCAGATAACAGAAATTCCCCATGGGCCCCACCCGGACCGTTTCGAGAAACATCTCCCGCTCCTCCTTCGCCCTCGCCGCTTCCGAAGCGTTTGCGGTATCGTAGCATAAAAATCCCCGCCCGGCAGTGCCGGGCGGGAGAGAAATGGTGTATAGACGTCGTTACTTTTTCCTGCTCGATTCCTCGATGGTCCGGACGTCGATCATGCCGGGTTGCGAAACGGTGAAGGGTACCAGAATTTTCACCTTGTGCCCGGCCCCGTCGACCGTTTCCGCGGTGATGACGTAGGTGTTTCCGGAAAGGCCGCGGCGGAAGATCGACTCGACGGACCCCGCACCGGCGACGGGGGTGTCGGGGTGCGGAATGGAGATCGAGACGGCGGTCTTTCCCGCATTCGCATTGTCGAACCCTTCGCCGACGACCCGCAGGCGAGAATCCGGGCAGACGGACAGCGGAATCGCCCCGGCCTGGACCGGAACTGAGATCGAGTATCCGGCGGGCCGTCCGGCGAACGTTCCGAGATCGTAGATCTCGGTCAGCGAAGCCACCGGGAAGGTCGGCGTCGTCGTCGCAACGGTCGCCTCGAACAGAGTGCTTCCGGCCTGTTTGAGGTTGGACACCTTGACGGATCTTGCAACGAGTCTCGTGGCGGTATCCCGGTATCCGCCCTTCACTTCGATCATCACGTCGAGGTTCATGTCGTCGCTGACGATCAGCCGGATATTCGGCGGTTCGTTATCGGCGATCACCGTCGTGCCGGTCGCAACGCCGGCCGACTGGGGATTCCCGGAGCCGTCGCGAATCGTCGCGATCGGCAGACCGTCGCCGTCGAAATTCGGAGCGCCAGCAGGATCATCGTACAGAGCCCAGTGCTGAACGAACTGGTTCTGGTTGAAGCAGGGAGAATAGAGCGTATTGGCGTTGATCAGGTTGCCGACGGGATCGTTCCGGAGCTGAACCAGGCCGGGGAATGTCGACAACTGCATGGACCAGCTCGACAGATCGACGGCCGCGGTCTTGTATGCCCATGAACGCCCTCCCTGGCTCGTCATCGCCAGGCCTGACGGGAGCGTGTAGGGCCCTGCTGTATTCCAGCCGGTGTAATCGATATCGAGGCCCCCCTCATTCGCGATGTTCAGCGACGGATCCGCGCCTGCTTCCAACACGTAGCGCACTTGAGGATGCCGCCCGCGCTTCCAGTAGTCGTGGGGGTTGTTATCGACCAGCCGGACCCTGATCGCAGAGCTCGGGGACGGATCGCCCGACGCGCCCTGGGCAGGCGGGACGAACTCGGTGACGGCCGGGCCTTCCTTGTCCATGATCCGCAGATACACGCGCTGGTTGAAGTTGGTGCTGTAACTGCGCTCGTGCTGGTCCTCGACCTTGCTGCAGTTGTAACTATTCGTCAGGATATTCGTGTTGTAATTCTTGACCGTGACCTGGCTCCACTGCGCCACCGGATACTTCAGGGCCACGCGCACCTCATACTTGTCCCTGACGTCCGTGTCATCCATGCCGCCGTCGAGCGGCACCGGCAGATACATCCACGGCGTTTCGATCGTGAACTTGAACTTGCGCTGGTTCGGAAGCCGGTTGGTGAAATCCGGCGTCACGACGACACTGCAGGCGCCGGGGTCGAAAAGGCCTCTTCGGGTCGTTCCGATGCCGTCGAGCGTGCCGGAGGCGATCTCCGTGAACCCCTGGTGGGGCGGCGTCGCGCCCTCGTAGAGCATGTGATCGGAATTGGCGAGGGGAACCGTCTGGGTATACGGAGAGGTAGTCCCGTCCGGGTTCAAGATGGAGCTACGAATATATATTCCATACTTTATTCCGGCGAGGTCCTGTTTGAACTCGGCGTTCGACAGAACGGTCCCCCGGGAAACGTCATACTGCATCCCCGAACCGTACATGCTGACGCGATAATGGTTGTCCGTCTGCGCGACCCCGAACGGCCACGGCATGACGCCTCCCATCTGAGAAAAATTGGTCGTCTGGGGGGCCGGGATTTCGGAAAGGAACAGCATGTCGCCGATGACGCGCAGTTTGATCCTGCGACCCTGGTCGGCTTTCGGCGCGCCGCTCGTCCAGCCGCTCGTCAGGTCCGAATACGCCTGAACGTTGGTGACGACCACCGGATGCTCGGGGGTGGGATCGCGTTGCGTATCCACCGTTATCCGAAGCGGCGCGCCCCACTTGTCGTGGCGGGTGCCGTCGTAATACATGCCGCCGCGTGAGTTGCTCCAGGCGAACTTCTCCACGATGGGGGTGCCCCACCAGGAATACGAAGGATATGGCATCTGCGTGAAATCCTGGCACTTGAACTGGATGCCGAGATAGACGGTGAACGTCGCGACCCGACGGCCGCGGAGGTCGGTGTCCTTGAAAACGTAGTTCCAGTTCGGGGTCGTCAGGAGGTTCCCGCCGTTGACGACGCTCGAGTCGATGACCAGTTTCGGATCTGCGGACGGATCGGTATCGTTGAACGCGTCGTCGAGAATGACGTAGCGGAACTTGACCGTCGCGGGATCGATGAGGCCCGCAGGGTCGGAATACCCGCCGGTGAAATAGACCGGCGTATTCGGCTGGACGACGACGCCGCCGTTGTTCGCGACGATCGTCGGCGCGATCGTTCCGTCGACGAAGGGCGGGGCACCGATGTTGACGATCGCGAAGTCGAGAATCGGGGAACTGGCTTCCGACACGAGCTGGAAGTTGTCGTACCGCTGGCCGCGGCAGCCGCAGTTGATGTTATACACCATCTGCGAATAGACTGAGTTTCCGATGAAGAACCCGGCCGTGTTCAGCCATTCGCTGGTGGGATTGCTGCCGATCCAGTAGGTACGTGAGATGCCGTAGGATGTCGAACGGTTGTACTGGTATTTCCACCAGAGATTGTATCCCGAGACCGGCGGAACCCACGGATTGTTTGAGGCAACGATGCGGGGGCTGACATAGGCGCCATATTTTCTCGAGAGAAAATACAGATCTCCCTGGCCCGCCGCCCATTCGTCGTTTCCGACGACGCCGAAGTAATCGGCCGTGGCGTAGGAGGTATTCTTCACCTCGACTCCGAGAATGTGACCGCTGTTTCTGCGAACGGGTGTCGTAGACCCGTTGAAGCCGCGATACGGTTCTCCCGGATTTCCCACCCAGATAAACACCGAGTTTCCAGCCCCGCCGTCCCAGCCGAACTGGTTGTATTCGCCGTATACGTCAGGGTCCTGGTGCCAGATGTTGCCGACCCGCACATGCACGATTTCGCCCGGGATCATTCTCGACGGCGAAGCCGACGGATCGCGTTCGATGGCCATTTCCTGATAGGTGAATTCATCGTTCGCCGTTTTTCCGGACAGCGGAAACCGGTGAGCGATAACGTAGTCCAGTACATAATCGCTGTTGATCGCGGAACCGTTGTTCCGGTCGATGAGATAGTCGGCGCGGTATCCGAAATAGCCTTTTCCGTCGTTATCCACGTGGTCGGGAACGTTGTTGCGATTGTTGTCGGTTATTTCGAGCATGTCGACCGCGTTCTGATTGATTTTGTATACCGGTTCGTATACGATGAGTTCGCTTCCGGAAAGGGCGTTGCGGCACGACAGACCGTACAGGCCGACGGCGTTGTGACCGAGCACCAACGGATTCGGATTGACCCGAATCGTGTTGAGAACGGCTCCGTTGGGGGCGCCGTCCCGGATCTCGACCATCTGACCGGCCGCATCCTCGACGTCGTAATACAAATGGGACAGCGATGTGTTCGTGTTGACGTTATTGGCGACGAAGGTATTGCCGTGGTTGTAATAACTCCGATAGTAGAGCAATGTGTCGGCATAGGCGTTGCCGAGATCCATGCCGACGTCGAAAATTTGGGTCATCTGATTCGGATCGTTCGTCAGGTAGTTCGTCGACTTCGCCTTCTTGACCCGGTTGTTGTCGAGCAGGTAGTTGATGCCCCAGCTCCCGTTCGTGCGGCTGGTGTCCCAGACGTGCTGAAGGGAGTAGCTCCGGGTGGGGTGGTAGACGAGCAGGTCCGACGTATCCGACGTTGCATTCACGCTGATGGACTGAGCCGACCCGCGATCGCCTGACTCGGTCACGTTTTGCCAGCGGTTGCGTTGCGGGCTTGGAGAGGAATAGGCGGAGAACCAAGAATCGAAAATGATGCCGTACCAGGACCAATCATTCGTGATCTTGTATCCGGCCTCGACCAGGGCGTTGTTTTTGAACTCCAGCTTGATGATGACGGGACCGAAATAGTAGAACAGATTGGAAATATACACATAAACGCGCATTTCATCTTTATTTCGGCCCATATACTGGCTGACTGCGATGTCGAACTTGTTGTTGTCGGGATTGTAGGCCGTAAAGTAATCGTCGACGGCCCAGAGAAGTCTCGAAGCGCCGCGGTACAGCTCATACCGCGTCGCACCGCCCAGCGATTTCACGCGCAACGTAATGATGGCGTTGGGATCGCCGGGATACTCGCCGACTCCGAGAGGATCTCCGAGGGGGGTTTTGTTCGAAGTGCGTTCCCCCCAGCCTGCCGTCGGCAGGACGGCGACGCGCTTCGCCTTCGGCGCCAGGAAAATGACGGATTTGTCGGGATTGAACACCGTTTCGATATTCGTGGACGGATCGACCTGGAGAATGAAAACCTTCCCGTTCCGGTTTTCCTTGTAAAAATTGGTTGCACCGACGGCGATGCACACCGGCAGCAGAACAAGCAGCAGAAGAACGAACCAGTGCGGGCAACGGACCATGCTTCGATACGTCATACAGCGCTCCTTGATCATCCAGGATCAGGAATCAGCGGCCGAGCCGCTCGCGAAGAAGGTTCATGATGGCGTTCCGCTCGGCGGCCCTCGTCTTGTAGAGGTCGAGCAGGCGGGCAACGGCATCGGACGTGAGATCGACCGATGTGACGTTGATGCTTCCGGAGAGAACGTGGCGCGTCGCACCCAGAGACAGGAAAGCGCCGGAAAAGGCCTGGCGGTTGTCGTAAAACTCGCTCACCAGCGATTTGAGCATCGCCGGATCCGTGACGCTCTCGAAATGCCCGCCGCAGACGAGTCCGGGCCTCTGCTTCGGGCGCTTTCCCTCGAATGGCATAGGGGTGGATCCCGAAGCCTGGATCAGCGCTTCGATATCGCTCAGCGAGCGGATGTTCCAGCGTTCGAGGATACCGACGGAACCGGGGTCCGGTGGCTGGGGCAGTCCCTCCGTGCCGGGTTTGAAATCCCCCGTCGATGTGTTCAGCACGATCGCGGCGCCGCGCGCCTGTGCGCTCGCCTGGACGGCCCAGAGGACCTCCGTCATGATGCGTTCGAGGTTTTGCCGGGGGATGTCGCCGAGCAGTTTTTCCGGAAATCCGCCGAGAACCCGTTCTGCCAGCGGTGCCAGTAGCTTCCTGTACTCCTCGTTCATCCTCGTCAGTTTGTCGAACTCGGGCCTGGCGACTTTTTTTCCTTCCTGCATCTCGGGCTGATTCCGCATCAGTTCCTCATTCACCCGCCGGACCTGGGCCTCGATGGCTTCTTCCATGGCTTTGATGCGGCGCTGCTCGTCGCGCGTTTCCTTCCATGCCTCGATTCCGGTCGATGTGCCGGGAACACCGACCTGGGAAACGAACTTCCCCGAACGATAGTCAAAATTGCGCATCGCCGGATGGAATGTGATGACCGCGGCGAGATCGACGGCTCCGGCCACAAGGGCCTGGCCGTTCTGCGCCGGCGCCGGGGCCGGGGGGGCGGAAAAACCTATCGGTGGACACGCGACCGTCAGCATGGCGAGAAGAAAATACGCCATCCTGGTTCCGCCCGTCGTGCCGTGTATCCTGCGTGGAAACTTCATCGTTCTCTTTCCTCTCGAGGTGGCTTCATGGTCATCCGACCAGTTCGGTATTTCGAAAAAAATCATCCTGTACAATTATACAGCAATTCTCGGGCCTGGAGAGAATACTCTCCGGGGGGCGACGCAGTGGGGACCAGGCGGTATGTCACGGAGGCGAGCCCGGGAATACGGTCTCTGCGGAGTAAAATGGTTTTTACGCAATTTCAAAAGTTTTTACATTCCTGAGTCTTGCTTTTAGAGCCTCCTGCGTAACAAAAGACCATCGAGTGTTCTCGTTCGTGCCGAGGCTGTCGAAGCACAAGAGCCTCTCGCCCTTCGACAAGTTCAAGGCGAACGGAAGATCTTCATTCTGCAGGACTCGAGAAGAAACCCGTGAAGCCGGACGAGGGCGTCCTTCAACTGGCTGACGGCATGGAACAGTTCATCGGGCCATTCGTCTCGATGCGCCGTGAAAAAGGAAGAAACCCGGCCGAGTTCGCCCGACCAATGGCTGACGGCCTCCAAGGGAGAGTCCGCTGGGACGTTCCAGGCGCTCCTCAACTCTTCGGCAGCGGAGGCAAGGCCGGCGGATTCGACGACAAATCTCTTTTCGTCCCGGTCCCTTGCCGACTCGACAAGGCTCCAGACCCTTCCGGCCAGCTCCGCGAGGGCCGCCGGGCGCGCCGGGAGCCCGAGCGCGGCGAGGCACCGGAGAACGAGCCTGAACTGACGCTGGATGGCCTCGTGGGCTTGAATATATTCACCGGTATTCAACAGATGCTGGATCCGCCAGGTCGTGGAACCCATTTCGGTTCGCAAGCCCCGGGAGGGTATCACCCATGTTTCGAACAGGGCCATCGTCGCGTCATTCCACGTTGAAACGGCATCTCCGGAAGGTTGCCCCGCATTCAGGGCGTCTGACAACGAGGCGATCGCGTGCGCCGCCCTCATCCATGGCATGGCCGCAGGTACGGATGCGGTTTCGGCCTCGAGAAGGGCGATCAGGTCGACATCGCAGGCGAAGCTCCCCTGCGGTCCGAGACTCAAGAATCCCAGTATCGCAGCCAGGAGAAAGACCTGAATTCGCTTGTTCCGGGAATGACCGCCGTTTTTTCCTTGTTTGCCCCTCATTCGCCTATTATAATGAAGGAAGAGAGGGGCGGCAATTTCCGTGCAAATGAAGAACGTCGTTTCGAGATCCGGCATGACGCTGACCGAGGTCATGCTGGCCATGATCATCCTCGCCTCCGCGCTCATCCCGATTTTCGGTCTGCTGACGAAGGACGTGAAAGACACGGACCTTCTCGCGGCCAACTCCTTCGCCGTCGATCGCGCCCGCTTCGTGCTGAACACGCTCCTCGACACCGTCCCGTTTTCCGCGCTCGTTCCGGGAAACCCCGCCATGCTGACCGGCCCCCAGGGCGCCAGTTTCGCGCAGATGCTTTTTCCGGGCTCCGTCATGGCCGCGGGCGGGTATACGTGCAACGGTATCGCAACGGACGGAAGGGGCATCCATTACGCGATCTACCTCCGCTCCGACCCCATCGAGGACACGACGGCAGACACGCAGTTCGGAACGGAGCTGACCTTTTCCTTCTACCCGAACCCACGCCCGGAAGAACAGGCCGGATGGGCGTCGATGGCCGCCGCCGCCGCGGTGACCGAGACCGGCGGCCAGCCGTCGATGTATCGCAAATCGGGGCCGACCAACCCCCTCGGCGTGGTTTCTCCGTATCGGTATTATAATATACCTGGTGCTATACATGTGTGGGGGCCGGCGACCCAACCGGTCGTCATCGATCAGCGGCGTCTCGCCCAGCCCGACTCGTTGGGCAGGTATTATCTGATGCAGCGCCTCGTCCTCCAGATCCGCTGGAACCTCGCATCATCCGAATACAGGCGTCCCGACAGCAATGCGGGACGTCCGCAACGACTGCATGTCGTGACGTACAAGGCAAAACTGGACTGAAGGGAGTGCTGATGAACGGCGGAATTCGGCGACGCGGCATGGCGGTGCTCATCGTGCTGGTCCTGGCTTCGGTCCTTCTCGTTTCGGCCCTGTCGCTCCTGCGCTCCGGCCGAGAGTATCGCAGTCAAGTGACGCGATCGATCCGCGAACTCCAGGTACAGTATATGGCGGCGGGGGCCATCCAGCACGCCGAACTGAAAGTCAGGCTGTTTCCGACGGAGTTGTACGATGCGAGCATGTACAGTCTCGGCAAGAATCCGGCGTTCGATTTTTCGGAAATCACCCCGGCCGAGCGAGCGAACCTGCCTCTCATCCGGCGAAACGAGTATGCTCCTGCGGCCCCCTGCGTCCGCCGCGCCAATCCGTATAACCCCGGTCCGCGCTTCCTGTCGGACGGCACGCTGTCGACCGACAACTCGACGAAATGGTACAAACTCGACGCACTCGATACGGCCGACACGAGCCAGGGGCCCACGTCCTGGTTCCCGTCGGGCTGGCCGCGGGATGAGAACGGCCCGGTTCCCAACCAGGACCTCTACCTCTGGCGGTTTCGACACGACATCACGAATCAACCGAGCATTCAGGGGAGTCTTAACTGGAACGACGCGATGGTCGCCAACCCGTATACGCTCGATATCTCCTCATCGAACCTTTTTCCCTACAGGGCTTCCTACGAAGTCGTGGCCCTCAATGTCATCTCCGTCGCCGGTCAGCGCCGTTTCAACCAGGAAGCCGTTCGCATGGTGGTCGAAGCCTCGATTCTCGATCCGCAGACGGGACTTTCCCACGACCACCGCACGGAGAAAATCATCAAAGTGAGCCGACGATGATGCCGGGCCGCAGAGGGTTCACCCTGGTCGAACTGCTCGTCACGACCGTCGTGCTGTCGTTGTTCCTCGCCGGAGCGTATTCGCTGTTTTTCGGCGGCCAGAAGATCGCGGGAAAATCCGCCTGGCTTCAATACACCATCACCGACCTTCGCAAGGCTGAAATGGTCATCACGAAAGCCATCGAAGCGACTTCATACCCGACGACGCTCCTGCCTTCCGCAATGCACGACGCCGGCGGCCGCGACCAGACGTTGATCGGGCCGAACGCCGCGCAATTTTACGTTCACATCGTCCAGGGGCTCGGCCGGAAATCCGCCTCATCCATTCTCGGCGCCAACTCCGGCGTTTCGATGTACATGCCGCGGGCATTGCCCGAACGGCAGGGCTTCAGCACATCCGAAGACAGGGCTGGCGTGCTCGGCTGGAACATCTTCAAACTCGAACGCTCGCCCGACCTGAATACCCAGGGCAACCTCATCTGGGAAGAACGTGAAACCACGTATTCGACCAGCGCGCCCGACTACGCCATGGCATTGACGGCCGATCCCTTCAACGCCCCCCTGAAACGCAGGGAAGTCCTGGTTCGGAACGTCGAATGGATCGATATCCAGGCCGAAACCACCGGCCATACGCCGACGAAGATCACCGTCGTCATCTCCGCGGCTTACCCGCGCGAGTCGCGGACGAACCGGCAGGGAACCTCCGCCGCCGTTCCGAATGTCGGCATCGTCGCCAATCCGTGAGAGGCCGCGCCACCAGATGAGCCGGTCGCGCTCGGCCCTGATCGCCGTCTGCCTGCTGCTCGCCCCGCCCCTGCTCACATCCTCGTTCGCGGATGCCATCCACGAAGCCGTCCGCAGGGGCGATCTCGATCGCGTCATCGATATCCTGGGCCGACACCCGCGCGTCGTCGAGGACCGCGACACCCTTCGCCCAAGGTCGGAAGGCCTGCCGATGCTCCAGCAGGCCACGCCGCTGCATTTCGCCGCCCAGTCGGGAAATATCTCCATCGTCCGGGCGCTGCTGAACGCCGGCGCGGACGTGAACGCGAGGAATCCGCAGGACATCACGCCCCTTCATCTGGCCGCGTGGGATGGAAACGCCGAAATCGTCTCCCTGCTGCTCGAGCGCGGCGCCGACGTGAATCGCAGAAACCACCGCAACGAAGGCATGTCTGCCCTCGACATCGCGGCCATGACGGGCGCCGCCGACGTCGTTCGCATCCTCATCGAACACGGGGCCGATCCCCGGCTTGGCAGTCCCGTGAGCCGGGTCACGCCCCTGCATCTCGCAACCGCCTGGGATCAGACGCGCGCCGCGGAAGAGTTGGTCCGTGGAGGGGCGGATATCAACGCATGCGATGCGCGGGGGCGCACCCCGCTTCACTGGACCGTCCCGACAGATCGGCCTGCGCCGTCTCGCGACGGACCGCGCCGGGGGGCGGTCGACATGGCCGGTTGGCTGATTTCCCGCGGAGCTCTCGTGAATGCCGGCGACTCCGAAGGGAAAACGCCCCTCGCGATGGCTGTCGCCGCGGGCTTGTCCGATATCGCCGAGATCCTGAAAAAGGCCGGCGGGCTCGACACGCCTGTTCATTTCGAGGAACTGCTGAAATCGACGGACACCGCCCGGATCGCCGACGTCCTGAATCGCGCCCCTCTGCTGGCGAACGCGCCTCTGGCCGGCGGCCGACCGCCCCTTCATGCCGCCGTCGCCGCGGGAAACGCCGACGCCTGTCGCCTGCTCATGGCCGCAGGCGCTGATCCGGCCCGGAAAAACCGGGACGGCGAAACGGCGCTTCACCTGTGCGCGGCCCTCGGGAACGCCGATATTCCCGTCATCATCGCCTCGCCCGCGGATATATTGAATAGTATAAACGAATACGAACAGACGCCGCTCGACGTCGCGCAGGCCTACGGCCACGCGTCGGCGGCGGAAGCCATCCGCCGCCTCGGGGGGCGACCCGGCATCCCTTCCGGGAAAGTGCTGATTCTGCAGCCGGGCGACGAGGTCCAGGTCAAACAGCCGAAATCGAAACAGCGGGTGACGCTTCGTATCGCAAGCAATATATCCAGAATCGTTTTTTCCGAAACGACGCTCGCCAAGTCCGGGCGTCTCTTCGAGGCCCTGAGCCGGCGTGACATGACGGCCGTCCGCCAGACGCTCGAAGACGAACCGCTCGTGTCCAACGTGCCCCAGATCATCGGCAGTATCACGAATGGCATCACGCCCCTGCATCTCGCCGCCGAGTCCGGGGATGCCGCCGCGACGGCCCTCCTCATCATGTTCGGAGCGCGGGTCAACGCGGCGGATCGCCGTGGCAGGACGCCCCTGCACATCGCCGCCGAAAAGGGATACGCCGAAGTGGCGCGTCTTCTCGTCGAACGCGGCGCCGATCCCCGCCGTCCCGACGCATCGGGCTGCACTCCCTTCGAGCTTGCAACGGACCCGGTGCTGTCGGTCTATCTCGAACGACGATGAATATCGTCACGCACGGTCTTCTCAGCTGGTGCATCGCCCAGCGCGTCTGCGGGACGAAACGCGACGCCGCTCTCGCCGCTTCGGCGGGACTTCTCCCCGATCTGGACGGAGCCGGCGCCCTGATCGACATGGTGCGCGGCGGCGAAGCCGTGTATTACTCGGCATTCCATCACATTCTCGGCCACAACGTCCTCGCGGGCATCCTCACGGCATCGGCTCTCGGAGCCTGCGGCGATCGTCGGCTGCGCGTCACCGCGACATCGGCGGGACTTTTCATCCTTCACGTCATCGGCGACGTCGTCGGCTCCCGGGGTCCCGACGGCGAAGCCTGGGCGATCCCCTGGCTGTATCCCTTTGACGGCGCATCGGTTCTCCTCTGGAGCGGACAATGGGAAGTCAATGCTTGGCCTAATATAATAATTACAATCATTTTATTATTCCTCTTTTTCCGGCAGACCCGCGACATGGGCTGGTCGCCGCTTCGGTACGTTTCCGAACGAGCCGATGAAGCGTTCGTTTCGACGCTCCGTAGCCGGTTTCCGCCGTCGGCTCGCACGCCATGATCGACGGCGGCCAGGAGACGACGTTCGGCCCCGGGTTGTATATCCATGTGCCGTTCTGTCTTTCGAAATGCGGCTACTGCGCCTTTTACTCGACCCTCCCGACGCACGATCTCGTCACGGCCTACCTCGCCAGGCTCGAAGACGAGCTTCGCACCGAAATCGATGGACGGATCAGGCCCCGCATGCGGACGGTCTTCATCGGCGGCGGAAATCCCACATCCGTCGGCCCCGGGCATTTCGAAAAGCTGATTCGAATCGTTTCCCGGGCCATTGCCGGCGCCCCCGTCGATGAATGGACGGTCGAGACGAACCCGGAGACCCTGTCGGGGGAAATCGCGGCCGTCCTGCGCGACATTCCGGGACTCCGCCTGAGCATGGGACTTCAGCGTCTGCGGGATGACGAACTCCGGCTTCTCGGGCGTCAGGGCACTCTCTCTTCCGGCCGGGAAGCCCTTGCGCGGGCGCTGTCGCTGACCGGCCGCGTCGGCGTCGATCTGATCCTCGGTCTGCCCGACAGGCCGTCTCTCGCTCCCGGGCTTGCCGATCTCGTCCGCGAATTCCCCCTCGAACACGTTTCCGCGTATTTCCTGACGGTCGAGGAGGGCACCCCGCTCGCCGCGCGCGTCGACGAAGGCGGGTTTCCCGATCCGGCCGACGTCGGCCCCGGCGAATTGTTCGAGGTTGCCGACGCACTCGCGGCCGCAGGCTACGAACAGTACGAAATTTCGAACTTCGCGCGCCCGGGCGGGCGATGCCGCCACAACATGAACTATTGGAACGGCGGTGAGTATGTCGGCGCCGGTCCCTCCGCCGTCGGCACGCGGGCGGGGGTTCGGCGCACGAAGCCTTCCCCGTTGAAACAGTGGCTTTCCGGCGCTCCCGACGCCGTCGAAACGCTCTCGGAGGTAGATCGGTTCCACGAAACGGTCATGCTTCGTCTGCGACTCGTCGGCGACGGCCTCGATCTCGAGGCGCTTGCACGAGCTTTCGGAAAACTGCCTCGAGGGTTTGAAACCGCCATCGACCGGCAGTGCGAGGCGGGTGCGCTCATCCGGAAGGGCAATGTCGTTTCCCTGAGTCGTCAGGGAATCGCCCTCGCGAACAGGGTCATCGCCGACCTTTTCTGACCTTTTTCCCGGGCGAAGCCGGATTTGTTTCTAGCCATGTAGATATATATCTATCGACATCGAATTTTCCTCTGCAGCCGCGATCGTTCATGTACCGGACCGATCCGAAGACGGGCCGCGACTTCCATGGCCGATCATGGACGCCGCCGATGCTCCAGGCGATGCCCGTGTACCCGTTGGGGTCGCGGCCGTCGAGCTCATACCGGTCATTCAGGCGGACCGCCGTTTTCCAGGCTTCCTCGGGGGTTGCGCTCCACTCGAGGAGCTTCTTGCACCAGTACATCCTCAGGTAGCCGTGCATCGAGCCGGAGACGCGCATCTCTGTTTGAGCCGCGTTCCAAAGCGGATCGTGCGTGGCGGCGCCGTCGAACATTTCGTATTCGTAGAGACGATCGCGCACATCGCCCCTGTGCTCGCCGAGCGTCCGCATCGCCCAGGCGGGGGTCGCCTCGAAGGAATCGTAGTTCGGCTCGTACAGGCAGAAATTGTCGGCCAGTTCGCGCCGTATCACAAGCTGTTCGAGAAAAGCCGCCCGGTCTTCGTCCGGGACGTCCGCCGCCCGGGAGACCTCCAGGGCGGCCCGCTGGGGGGCGAGGTGACCGAAATGCAGCCAGGGGGAAAGCCTCGACTGCCCGTCGAGATTGGGATCGTTGCGGGCGCCGGCGTATCCGCGCAGACGGTGCGCCAGAAAATTCTTCAGGGCCGTCTCGGCGCCGCATTCCCCGGGCAGTATGCCGTGGACCACACCGACGGATTCATCACAGGAAAGACGTGCGGACACGGCCTCCCAGTCGACCGGGGCCGGCAGGGGGGCGTTCCCGGGCAGGGCTTCGAGGGGCGGAAAATCCGTCAGGAAGGCGGGAAGCAGCCGCATGATCTTCGGGCGGAGGGTCGCCGCAGCCCACTCGCGTTTGTCGGACGCCTGCCGGCAGGGAACGATATTGTGCGCATCGACCTCGACGAAAGGAATAGAGAGAGCTTTGGATATTCGAACGCGCCATTCGCGTTTCGGCCTGAGGGGATCGAAATCGGTGACGAGCTCGGCAGCATCGGCGTCGCGGAGAAAGGCCGGAAGGGTTTCCACCGGATCGCCCTCGAGCAGGTGGAACGGGATCTGGAGCCGTCTGAGATCCCGCTCGACCTCGCGCAGACCACGGAGCAGAAAATCGTATGCACGCCTGGTCGCACCGAGGAACGTCGGAGCGAGGCAGAAAACGACCGCCAGGCCGCAGTCGCGCCAGGCCGCATCTTCCCGGGCGGCGAGCAGGGCCCAGTTGTCCTTCACGCGCTGGTCGCGCGACATCCAGTAGACGACGGGACCTCGCCCGGGACTTCCTTCGCGGAGGAGTCGGCGGCGACGCGCGTCGATGCCCGTCTTCACGAGACTGGCGCGGAGGAGCCGGGCGACACCGACGTCTGCGAAGCGCCGGAAGCGGCCCGGATGAACACGGCCGAGCCAACGGCGAAGATGGCGATGCTCAACCACTGGTCGCTGGTCAGACCGAGCCAGGAGGGCGGATTCAGCCTGATGAACTCGACGAGGAATCGGGAAACGCCGAACCAGCAGAAGAAGAACGCCAGTCGTCGCCCGGACCCGGCGCGCCAGAAGGGAAGCAAGAGAATTCCCAGTAATATGAAGTGCGATATAGATTCATACAGGGGGGTCGGGTGGACGCCGATATCGACAGGCACGGGGTGTCCGGGGAACAGGCGCAGAAAATACGAGGTCAACAGGTGATTCTTCGCGCTGAGCGTCGGTACGAGGCCGTTCGGAAAATGCATGGCGCAGGCGGAAAACGTCGGAATCCCGTAGCAGCCGTCTCCTGCGGCGATACAGCCCAGCCGCCCGACGGCATAGCCGGCGCTCATTCCCGGCGCGGTCAGGTCGGCGGTCCGGAAGAACGGTTCTCCGGCGGCATGCACGCGCCACCAGCAGAGGCCGAACGCGAGGACGTAACCTCCGATGACAGAAAAACCGGTCGAGCCGAACAGGGTGGCGAGGGGCGCCCTCAAGAACTGCTCGGGGAGTTCGATGATATACAGGATCCGCGATCCCACGAGGCCGCCGACGATCGCCAGCAGGTAGATGTCCCACGCCAGAGCCGGATCCGCGCCGTTTTTGCGGAATTCGCGATTCGTGAAGAAGATCGCCGCGAGAAACGCCAGCGCGAGAAGAACGCCGTACGAGCCGATACGAATCGGGCCATATTGAAAGAGGATCGGGTGCATGGGCCCAGAATATCACACACCTGCTATCATAGGGGTATGGAAGGCGCAAAAAACGCTCCCGTGGTCGACGTGCGCTTCTTCGGGGAACTGGAGGATTTCCTTCCGCCCGGGAAGCGCGGCTCCGACCTGTCCGTCGAACTCGCCGGCTCGCCCGCCGTGAAGGACGTGATAGAGGGGCTGGGAGTCCCGCATCCGGAAATCGACGCCGTCACGATCAACGGCAGGAACGCGACGTTCGGAAGCCGCCTCGCACCTGGCGACCGCGTCGAGGTTTTCCCGGACGAGCGCGACGGCGACAGGGGGCGTCAGGGCGGGCTGAAGCCGCCGTTCGATCCAGCGCGGGGATTCATTCTCGACGTGCATCTCGGCAAACTGGCCCGCTGGCTGAGGTTGCTGGGATTCGATGCAATGTATAGAAATGACTATTCGGATCACGAGATCGTCGAGACGGCGGCGGCCCGGGGCAGGTTCATCCTGACGTGCGACATCAGGCTGCTCATGCACGGCGCCGTTCGTGGCGGCCGGTGGATACGGGAGCGACAGCCGCGTCGACAACTCAGGGAAGTCGTTGGACGGCTGTCGCTGAGGAGCCATTTCGCCCCGTTTACGCGCTGCATGCTGTGCAACGGTCTGCTGGAGGCCGTTGCGCGAGACGCTGTCCTGGATCGCGTTCCGCCGCGCGCCGCGGAACGATACGACCTGTTCGCCAGATGCGAGGACTGCGGGAAGGTCTACTGGGAGGGCTCCCACATGGGGGCATGCAGTCTCTCATCGATCTCGCGAGCGTCGGATGATCAGAAGGTCAGACGTCCCGCCGTGGCGAGCGCATCGTCGAGACGCTTCTGCGCGGCTTCGGGGCCGCCGGCCAGCGTCGGCTGGATGTTGATGAAGGTCGGATCTTTCAGGCCGATGAAGCCCAGCATCGTCTTCAGGGTCGGCACGACGAGATCCATCGCTTCGCCGCCGCTTCCGGGGCCGTAATCTCCGCCGCGTGCCGTGACGACGACGACGCGCTTGTCGCCGGCCAAACCTTCCACGCCGTTCGCCGTGTATCTGAACAGGTAGCGGGGCTGGAGGATGACATCGAAGTAATGCTTGAGAACGTAGGGGATCCCGAAGTTCCACATCGGGCTGTCGATGACGACCACGTCGGCTGCCTTGAACCGCTCGATATGGGCCTCTACCGGTTTCCAGGCGGGCCGGGTCTCTTCGTCGAGTTCCTTTCCGCTGAGCAGGCGATATTTATTGTTCACGGTATTCAACGTGAGGCGCGGAAGTTCCTCGGCGAACAGATCCAGCGTATCGACCTTGCCGTCGGGATGCTGCCGGCGAAACTGCTCGACGACGGCGGTTCCGACGCGCTGGGAGAACGAAGCCTCGCCGCGCGGGCTGGCGATGATGTGAAGCAGGGTTTTCATGGTTATCCTCCTGTCTGGTGATTCTGTTTCAATGTGTATCTTGTTTCAGGCCGAGCTTTTTGCACAGGCGGGCGAGCTCGATTTGCTCTTCGGCCGTCAGCACGGACATTTCGGAGACAATCAGTTCCGCATGGGGCGGCAGCAGCCGCTCGATCAGATCGCGCCCCTGCCGGGTCAGGGCGACCCTCTTCACGCGCCGGTCATTCAGGCCGGATCGGCGCTCGACCAGGCCGTCGCGCTCGAGATTGTCGATGACGAGCGTCAGGTTGCCGGCGGTCTTGAGGATCTTGCGCCCGAGCTCGCCGGGACTCAGGGGACCGAGATGATACAGCGCTTCGAGAACGCCGAATCGGCTTTCCGTCAGCCCGGCCGTCGATATGACCTCCCGCGTGCGCCTCGACACCGCGTCGGCCGCCCGCAACAGTTTGATGAAAGCGTCGAGCGCCCGCGTCTCTTCACGCGTTCCCCTGTAGTGCGTACCCATCGCGAAACTCCTTTAATATCAAAATATTCAATATTAAAGTTATGTCAAGGGAATTCGTATCCGACCGCTGAAAACGCGCATCGCCGCCGGTCGAATTCCGGCGGCGACGCTCGCTCGAACGTTTCTTCGGGGGTCAGTTCGAGTTCGTGACGACGATGCCCGTTACCTGGGTCGTGGAAACCGTCTCGATTTCGAGTTCGGTTCCGGCGGGAAGAACCGCATCCTGACCCTTCACGAAAGCGCCCCCGACGAGGCCGACCGGCCCCATCGCGAGATACCCGAGCACCGACGCGCCGGCAGCCATGCCCAGTTTCTTCCGGTCGAGTTCGCTGCGGGCGAAACCGGTGATCTTCACCGGAATTCCCGTCGAGTCGATGCCGGGAATGTCATTCACCAGCAGTTTGATGAAGCCCGAACGGCCGAACCGGCCTCCGCGCCGCACTTTCTCGACTTCGCCGACGACGGGGGCGCCGCGGCTGACGACCAGGACGGAGCGGTCGATAACCAGGTCTCCGGCGAGGGCCAGCGATACCGGGTCGCCTTCCTTCACGGTCGCGCTCGAGATGGGGGCGGTGAGCTTGACGCGAAACACCGTTCCGGCGGGGATTTTCACCGGGTGCAGCGAGATGATGCCGCTGTCGAGCGTCATCTGCATGAGTTGTTCCACGCGGAACGCAAGGGGTTCGGATGACGTCCGCCCCGCGATCGACGTATCGAGCGCCTTGATCCGCTCGGCGAGCTTGCCGCCGCGCGTCTCCTGAAACACCTTCCACTCGAGGAAGTTGAGCTTCATGTCGAGCGAGGGCGTGCCTTCCGAGCCCTTGAACACCAGGGAGACCAGGTTCGCCGCCCGGTGAGCGGCCGAGCGGCCCATGCGACGGCCGAGCAGATCGGTTTCGAGCTTGCCGAGGCGAGTTGCGGCGTCGCCGGCCTGGACTTCGCCGTACACGTAGCGTTCGAGCCGTTCGATGCTGCGCGTTTCGACCGTCGCCGCCGTTTCGGCCGCCATGCCGGGCATCAGCGATGCGACAAACACCAGCAGAACGATCAGAATCTTTGAAACAGATTGAGGCATGCTGCAGACCTCCGCAGAGTAGAGGGGCTGTGCTCGGGCTGCGCGCAAGCTGCCCGGACCCGGCACGTGCGAACCACGTCCGGCGGCCCCAAGGATATCAGGAATCGTGCCGCGCCGCCACCCCGGGAAATCTGTCCCGCAATGCCAAGGCAAGCTGTCGAATTCCGCAGAATGAACGCCGTTCGTCAGCCCCGAATTTGTCGAAAGGCGAAAGACACTCGTGCTTCGACAGGCGCGGCACGAACGGGAGCGAAACTGCCCTTACGGGGCTTTCGGGGTTCTGCCGCGTTTTCCCGTCGCAGACTTGTCGCCGCCCTTTTCTTTCTTTCCGGCCTTTGGAAGCAGGCCGGACGGGGCTGGGCGGTTTCCGTGAACGATCATGATGTCGCGCCCGCCGAGCGGTTCTTCTGCGAGCATCCGGCTGAACGCCAGGAACAGGCCGGCTTCCTGCTGAAGCACTCGGACGTCCCGGCGCGCCGTCGGGGCGAGAAGTGCTTCGATATACGCCACCTGCCCTTCGCCGAGGCCCTGCGCCGCCTCCTCGATGTTTTCCGTGAATCTGACGACCGGCCGGCTGAACCGGTCGGGGCCGGGAACCAGCCCTTCCTGAAACAGCAGTTCGCCGGTTTCGGAGAAAAAGCGAGGGAAGAGCGACGGCTCGAACGCCGTGCGACGCAGATCGATGATGACGCGCCTGAGCGCCTCGCCGGTAGCCGATGCCGTATCCGCCGCCAGCTCGGTTGCCGATGCGATCGAGGTCCACGAAGCCAGAAACGCTTTCGGTTCCTGCGGTCGCGGCCGCAGCGCCGCCAGATACAAGGCCGTCCGCAGGCTCATCTTGCCCGCGAAGGGCAACTCCATACGGCATCTGACGAGGCCGGTCATGTCTGGGTCGTAGAACACCGGGTCGGTTTCGAGGAGCACCTGACCCAGCCGTTCCTTGAGAGCCGCGTTTCCGGCGATGGCGGACCTGACGGTCAACCCCTCCATCAGAGGAACGTCGAGGACCGCCGCGTAGGCATGGTGCATCGCATCCATCCAGGCGCGCGCCTTTTCCTCCTCCTGGGACGTCGTCGGTTCCCAGGGTTGTCCGGCGATACCCCATGCCGTCACGGCCTGGCGGCCGAAATCCACCGTCATCGTCGACACGGCAGGCAGATCGAGCGCTTCCGCCCCGGCGCTCCAGAGAAAACAAAGCGCCAGCAGGATGCCGGCGCAGCGTAGTATGCGCTTAGATATATATCGCGTCATGCCGCCCCTTCCGTCAGTCGAAGGTCATGTGGCCGCCCACATAATGCTCCTGGACGACGTCGCCGGCGTAATACGCGTAGTCGAGACGAACGTTGGGCAGCACGTGCATGCCGAATCCCACGGTCAGGGTGCCGTTCCACGAGCCGACGCGCATGGTCAGGTCGTTCTCGATGAACTTCTTTTCGACGCCGACCCGGTACTGCTGTTCGTTCGTGCGATCGGAGTTCGTGATGTTCGTGGCGTCGGCCGAAACGATCGTTCCCTTGGTGAGCGTCAGAGAGCCGCCGAGGTTGAGACTCACGCCGTCGCGATTGTTGCCCACGCCGTCGACGCGCTGGACGAGGTTGTCGACCGTGAGACCGCCCGTGATGCGGTCGTTGTAGTGATACATGAAGCCGAGCCCCATCGACTGGGTATCGCGCTTGGCATGCGTGCCGAGCGTCTTGATCCAGCGGTCCGCCGCCGTCGCGCGAAGCTTGATGCCGCCGTACAGCTGCTCGCGGGCCAGCATCCGCCGGGCGATCGGGAAACGCGTTCCGAAGCCGATCTGCAGGTCCTCGACCTCGCGCTTGACGCCGAGAAACTCGCCGCCGACACGCTGGCCAAAGCCCACGTCGCGGTTGTCCTGCGAATAGGCCACGCCGTAGCTGTATTTCGGACGGCGGGCGACCGGTTCTTCGAGGACGTTGTGTTCGAGATAATCCGTGATGGAGAAGGTGTCCTTCTCGTCGTCCTCGTAGATGTGGCCGGTGAAGGCGACCGACGTCCAGTTGAAGTCGTCGCGTTCGTTCACCTTCATCTGGAACGATGCCTCGCGGCCCTGGATCTGCGACAGGCCGGCGGGGTTGTAGTAGGCCGCCGATTCGTCGTCGGACACGCCGAGGAAAGCTCCGCCCATGCCGCGTGCGCGCGCGGACTGCGCCGAAGCGGGAGCCGCGAAGGCGCAGAGCAGCATCATACAGAGGATCATCGCCGTCAGGCGGATGGTTGCGTGTTGTTTCATGAGCTACCTCCTCAGGCAGGTCGGGTGCGGAAACGCCTCTTGATACATGACACCTCGTCTCTTTCTTCGTCACATTCGTGAAAAAAAATGAGGGTCTATCTGTTTTTCATCACGAGATCGGCGCCCTATCCCGAGTGATTTTGTTGTTTCGCGGCGGAAAGGTCTCTATGGCTCTGCGGGATGCGGCCTTGGGGGGCGATGATTCGCGCGTGATCCTGGCGGGCGCGGGCAGAACGCCGGGCGGCCGCCGGCCGGCTCAATCGCCGGTCGCGGGCGGGGCCTTGCGGATCGGCATGAAGCCGGTCGGCATGTCGGACGTCTTCTTCAGCGGCTGGAACGAGCCGCCGGTCGGGGCGGTCGTTCCGGTCTTCGCGGTTCCCGTGGCCGGCGCAGCCTTGCGGATCGGCAGGAAGCCGTCCGTCGACGTCGAGCCATCGGCAGGGCCGTTCTTCGCCGGCTTCGGCGGCGCGACAACGGGCTTTTTCACGGGCGCGGAAACGTCGTCTGGCAGGATCAGCGCGGGAGGCTGCGTCTGCGGGGTCGGGGGCCTGACGGCCGGCGGTTCGGCCAGAATCGCGGGCCCCTTTCCGGTTGTCCCGGTGGCGGTCGCCGGTTTTTCCCGTCCGTAGACGAAGGGAATCATCGCATACTCGATCTCGCCACGGTAGGGCTCGGATCGGTAGGCCTTGAGAAGTTCGTATTGCCTGCGATCGGCATCCTCGGAATCCCCCGGCACGATCATGTCGATTACGGGCGGATCGCCGTAGGTGTCCCAGCCGCCGCCGAAATCCTTCGGCGTCGCGAACGCCTTCACGTCCATGTTCAGGAGACGGTTCGGAGAAACGACCCGCGAGAACCCCATGGCGAGACACTGGAAGCCCCAGTCGGGCCCCGGTTTTGCGCCGAGCAGTTCCTTGCTGATTCTGACGATGATCCGGTCGCGCTGCACCTGCACGTAGTCGGGCAGGATGATATCGGGCACCATATCCTGAAACCCGATCTCGTCTGTTTTATCCTTAATGATATTATATGCATAGAACTGCGAGAGAGGGGTGACGAGCACCACCTTTTCCCACCCCATTCCGTCGGAGAACAGCAGGTCGCGTCCCGGAAGCGCCTTGTTCCAACCCGAACCGCGCTTGCGGTCGGTGTCGATGTAGATGTCGAAAGAGTTCACGACGAACCCCTGTTCCTCGCCGTCCCCGCGACGGCCGGATTGGAGCGCGGTCTTGATGTATTCGCGCATCTGAATCGAAAAGACGACCACGTCGCCCTCTTCGTAAACGGTGAATCGTTTCAGGTCGAACGTTCCGCGCCGGATACTCTTGTCGAGGGGATACGTGTAATACCCGGGCCCGCGGTCGTCGGCGACCGGGTCGCGTACGTCGATCAGGGGCGAACTCTCCCCGTAGTAGTTCACCGGCGGCTGTGACGCCGCGGCCCCACCTGGTGCGATGCCGACCGCAACCGCGAACAGGGCCGTGAGCAGGAAACGGCGCATCATCTCACTTCACCAGCAGGATCGAATACTGGGAGTCGCCCGACTCCTCGTAGGGATCGCGGACCTGCGACGTCGCGGTGACGTTGAACGCATACTTGTGATACCCCGGGGCGACGCCCGTCTTTACGAGCGTGTAGACGCCGTCGCCGGCCGTCGCGTCGCCGTGGGTGCCGTCGTCGTAGAGCGACTGCGGCTGCCAGTTGGTGAAGTCGGCGACGACGGTCGGATTCGTGACCGTCTGGAAGTCGGACTTGATCAGCATGAACGTCGCCTCGCCGGCCGCCTTGGCCGACAGAGTGACGGTCGGTACCTCGTAGATCGGCGTCGTGCTCAGGTCGACCGGGATGACCCTGATATGGAAGCTCGGGCTGCGGAACGCGAGATACTCGCGGCCGTTGCCTTCCATCGGGATCGAAAAATATCCATCACTATTTACATTCATCTTCCGGGCGCCCATCTTGGTGCCCAGGACGACTTCGGAGTAGTTCACGCCGGTCAGCGACGAGGAAACGTAGCCGCGGGCGAGCTTCATCGCCGGTTCCGGAACGATGATCTCGGAGTTGCCGATGCGCTCGTTTTCGTGGTGCGGGTCCTTCTTCGCGTCGCGCTCCTTGATCTCGTCCTTGTCTTCATCATCGGAATCCTCGGGGGCCTTCCCCGTATAGAGCAGCGTATACAACTGTGACCCCGTCGGCAGATTCCGCAGACGCAGCGTGTAGATGCCGTCTCCGGCATACTTGTCGCCGCCCGAACCGTCGTCGGTCATCGCGACGGTGTCGGTCGCCCATTTCGGGTTGATGCTCTTGATCTTGAAATTCGTCGCGCCCGGGAAATCGACGGTCGTGGCGATCCACTTCGCCTCGCCGGTGATCTTTTCCGACAGGCTGATGTCTGATGCCGTCACGGTTTCCTCGAGGATGGCGTCCACCCAGATGAAATCGACGTCGAAATTCGCTCCGCGGGCCACGAGCAGATACCGGCCCGCCCGGGTGAACTCGAGTTTATACTCGCCCTTCTCGTTCACGTAGGATTTCACGTTGGGGTTCCCGGCAACCGTGACCCGGATGCCGAGGGGCGTCTGGCCGGCCGGCACGACCACCTTGCCTTTCACCGTCGCGACGGGAATGACCAGCGCCTCCTGGATGCAGCCGGTCGAAAGCATCGCCGCCGCCAGGAGCAGGAAAAACAGAAGTGCACGTGCTCGTCGTTTCATCGTTCGTTTCTCAGAAGTTCGCCTTGGCTTCGAAGGACAGCATTTTCTGGGTTTCGATCGACTCCCAGTCGCGGCCGTTATCGGTGCTGGTAACGTCCCAGCGCCACTTGTCGGGGTAGTCATATCCGAATTTCAGTTTCACGCTGGCGTCCTTGCTGATATCGTAGATCAGCTCGCCGTAGATGTTCTCGCGGTCGAGGGAGTCCTTGAGACCGTTCTTGTAGTCGATGACGCCGCGTGTGTAGAAGGCGCGGCCGCGGAATTTGTCGGTGAAGTTTTTCTTCAGCTCGGCGAGAATCGCGTTCGCCAGGCTCGATTTGGTCGAATCGCCCGAGTGTTCGTAATCGACGTGCTGCACGCCGCCCGTCAGGCTGGTCGTGGGTGTCAGATTGTACGTCGTTTCCCCGATGTAGTCGATGCGGGTGTTCTCCTTGGTGGGGGTGTTCGCCCACCGAACCTGGTGTTCGACGCTTCCCTTGGCGAAGACGCGCGGATTGATGTTCGAGTTGAGCTCGAAGTAGCCCGTGCGGTCGTTGCGCTTGTAGGTGGTGCCGCCGACCTCTTCCTTGTCGTCGTGGTCGGTCGAGACGTAGACCTTGCCCTTGCTGCTGACCGACTCGTTGAGCTTGAGGTCGAGCTCGATCGTGTTCTTGATCGTGCCGGACTCGTCGGGCAGGGCGTCGAGCTTCTGCTCGTAATCGTATTTGAGGGTGGTGTTGTCGGTGAAGTCGGAGAGCACCTGGTAGGTGAACTTGCGGCCGGAGTAGCCGTCGGTCTTCTGGGGCGCAAAGGGATCGACTTCCCAGGTCTTCGTCAGGTAGGTCGCTTCCATCGAGAGGTTTTTCGCGATGCTCAGGAGCTTGTTCCCGAAATCGTAGTTGCTCGAGAACCGCGTCAGCTTTTCGCCATAGAACCCTTCGTGGCCGTAGTTGTCCTTGAAGATCGGGTCGTCGGGATAATCGCTGTCGTCGTCTTCGTCGCCGATGTCGTAGGCCCAGATCGGGGCGAGGCGGGCCCGGAACTCCTTGCCGAAGTCGTAATGCTTGACGGTGCCGGTGAAGCCGCCGTTCTGCACGCTGATGTCCATCTTCGTGGCCTCGTCGCCGAGGCTTTTCTTCTTCTTGTTGTCGCTGGTGTCCTCGTGGTAGTCCGTCGAGGTCAGGAACTCCGCCGTCGCCTGGATCTTGCCGACGCGCTCGGTGGAATAGTTGATGTCCGCGCCCCGGACGGTATTCGAGTTGCCGGGAGTTTTATAGTCGGCGATTTTTTCGGCGTAGGTGGTGCCGACGCTGAACGAGTCGGGGCTGAACTTGTTCGGCAGCTTCCAGACGAGGCGGCCGCTGAGAATTTCCTTCTCGTCGGTATAGCTGTATTTGTTGTCGCGCTTCAGCATCGAGGCCTGATAGTTGAGCCCCCTGTCGGTGCCCGACAGTTCGACGCCTTCGTATGGCTCGGTGATGTCGGTATCTTCGGTGAGGGTGTTCAGCGGATCGTCGATGCCGGTGATCGATTCACCCGCGAACACGCGCACCTTCATCGATTTGGCGTTGCTGATGAAGTGCACCTTGTTGGTCTGGGCATACCGGTCGTTCTGCACCTTCGTGACATAATCGTCGATGGCATCGAAGGGGTTCGAGCCGCTGCTCTTGCCGAAATCGTTATACACGAGCTTGTTCCAGGACTTGCCGCTGACGTAGCCGTACAGCTCGTAGAACGTCTCGATCTTGTCCCCAAGCGGTTTTCCCGTGAACCGGAGGTACATCGTCTGGTAGAACGTGACCAGCCCCGGTTTCGAATACATATCCTCTTTTTCGATCGGATCGCCCCACTCATCGCGATACACCGTTCCCGGATCCATGACATACTGGCCGAGAGCCCGGTAGAAGCCTGACACCTTCACCTTCGGAAGCGCGCTTTCGAGCTGTGACATCTTCGACTCTGCGTCCGCCATCCGGCGCTCGAGCCCGTCGACGCGCACGCCGAGAAGGCCCAGCTCGTCACGGAACTCTTTCGTGAGCCGGGAAAGGGCCGCCCGCTCGGTTTCGGTCGCCTCGCTCTCGCTCGCCTTCTTCCCGTCGATCTGGCGCAGCACGCGCGCGAGAACGAGGGCCATGTCGTAGCGGGTGATCACCTTGCGGCCCTTGAACGTGCCGTCGGGATACCCTTCCATGTAGCCGGACTTGATCAGGAAATCGATGTCCTTGTAGGCCCAGTGGTCCTTCGGAAGATCCTGGAACGCCGCGCTCTGCGCTCCGGCCGATGCCGGAATCAGGCAGAAAAGCAGAAGCGCCCCGATCAGAGCCAGGGCCGAGAACCTCGTTCGTGCTTGCGTTTGCCTCATGTGCGGAGCCCGGTTTTTTCCTTTGTCCGAGATAACCCATCAGCCCTATCGGCATTTTCTGCACGAAAACTGAGATTCCCTTCCGGAATTTCGGGGACGTGATATCGAACCCGGATGTAGGATCACGTCCCCGGAACTCAGAAGAGCGTCGAGATGCCAACGCCGCCCTTTCCGCATGGGAAGGTAAGGGTGGTTTGAAAACTGGACTACGGCAGCCAATATGCCTGTATAACCGAACAGACCTTCCCGGTATTGTCGCTTCGTATCTGGGTGCCTGTGTCATGAATGATCTCGGGGTATTTGGAATGATTCACTTCCGATGTGCAAATGGCGAATTTGTTTTTTTTGATATCATGGACGGCATGAACGTGAGCGAGTCGGAAGAATTTGCGAAGACGCAGTTCAGGCTGCCGGGGCACCTGTTTTTTATCGTGCTTGGTATTATGTTTATTGCGATAGAAACGCTGCTCGGGCAGCTCTTTTACCTCACGCTCGAGCGGGGGATTCTGCTGATCGTGGGACTGGGCGTCGCGCTGACGGTGATTTCCCTGGCCGCGCGGAGGCTCGTCGACGGGGTGCTCGGGCGGTGCGGCATGATGATGCCGACGGTCGTGCTGTGGATGTATCCGCTTGCGACACTCGCCATGACGTGGCTGCTGTCGTGGGTGCTGCTGCGGGCGGTGCCGGAGCTGGCGGGGCGGGGGTGCTGGACGGCGCTGCTGAGGCTGAACGCGAAGACGGTCACCGGGGCGTTCAACGGGCCGTTCCTCTCCTTTTTCCTCGTCATCCTCTCCTGGACGCTCGTCGAGGCCTGGCGGTACCTGCGCTGGTCGATCGGGTGGGCCGATTTCGTCACGAAGCTCTCCGCCGAGGGCGGGCTGCCGCCGATCGATGTCATGGCCGAGCGGCGCGAACGACAGCGGGCGATCGAGGCCGACCGCGAGCGGGCGAGGCACTGGAACCGGTGGGGAACGCTGATCGTCTTCGCCGGCACGATCGGCGCCTTCGTCTGGATCACGTTTTTCCGGCCCGAACTGATTCTGTACTACCGCGGCATGGCCCAGCTGAGGACGCTGCAGAAGCCGGAAGCCGCGCTGGCCGCCTTCGAGCAGCTCATCCGGAAGTATCCGCACTACCGGTACGCCGACTCGGTTAAATACTACATCGCATGGGTCGAAGAGCGCCGCCTGGGCCGGTTCGCCGACGCCGCGCGCTCCTACGAGGCCTACCTTCGCGAATACGGCACCGACAACGTCTGGGCCGACGACGCGCTCGCGAACCTCGTGCGCCTTTCCCTCGACAAGCTGAACGACCCGGCGGCGGCGCTCCGCTGGACCGCGGAGTATCGCCGCGTCTTCCCGGAAGGCATCATGGCCCCCCACGTGGCCCTCTACGAGGTCCGCGCCCTGATGACCCTCGGTCGCGCCGACGAGGCCCGCGCATCGTTAGCGGCCGCCCGCAACCGGTTCGGCGCCACCGATTTCATCATCTACGACAGCGAGGACGACTACGCCGGCCGCATTCCCTTCGAATCCGCCGCCGCCGCGCTGAGTCTGTAAGCCCTTCCCGCCTTCAAACGTCCCTCTTCAACCTTCAACCTTCAAACTTCTTCGCTCGTGGTATACTTCGGCGGGATCGAGATTCTTCGCAGAGGAACATCTATGGCCGAAACACGCACGCTCAAAGGCGATTGTCAGATACAGCGCGAACTTGAGGACCTTGTCACCGACCTCAAGTCCACCCTCATCACCAAGCGGCTCAAAGCCGTGAAGTCGCTGGGCAAGCTGAAAACGCCCCTGGCCGTCGATCCGCTGAAGGACATGCTGGCGGACCGCTCGAAAGAGGTGCGATGCGCCGCCATCGAGGCGATTGCCGCGATCGGGCCGGCGAACCTCGTCGAGCTGATGATTCCGCTCTCGCGCGACCGGTCGGCCGACGTGCGGCTCCGGGTCGCCTACGCCCTGACGGGCCGCGACAACGAGGAGGCCGTCCGGTGCCTGCTCGACCTGATGCGCGACCTCAAGGACAGCGTCGCCGTGATGGCGGCGAAATGCCTCGCCCGCAGCCCCCGGTCCGCCCTCGCGGTCCTGATCCGCCAGTTCGGCGACAAGAACTGGAAGATCCGCTCGCGGTCGGCGATGGCCGTCAGCCGTATGGGCCGCGCCGCCACCGATGCGCTCAAGGCATCGCTCGACGATCCCGACCCGAACATCCGGTTCTGGTCCGCCATCTGCCTCGGCCGCCTACGCGACCGGAGCTTCACGAAAGACCTCGTCGCCAAACTCTCCGACCCGGAAACGGGCGTGCGGATGGCCGTCCTGCGCGCCCTGCGCGAGATCGGCGATCCGAGCGTCGTCGGGAAGCTGTTCGAAGCCTTGTCCCAGCCGTCCGAGCAGGTACGCGACCTGATCTACGAGACGCTGAAGGATTTCGGCACCCATTCCATACCGTTTCTTATGGAATCGCTCTCCAGCGAATACTGGATGGGACGATCGCTCGCGGCGCGCGCCCTCGCCGAGATGGGCAGCGAGGCGATCTCGCCCCTCACGGCCGCGCTTGAGAGCCAGGACAAGGAACGGCGATTCTGGGCCGTCAAGATCCTCGGCCAGATGCGCGAGGAGTCGGCCTTGCCCGAGATCCGGAAGTTCCTCACCGACCAGGATTCGGAAATCCGCATGGCTGCCGTCCAGGCGCTGGGCGGGTTCCCCCAGCCCGACACCGTTCCGCTGCTCATCGAACGGTTCCTCGACCCTTCCTGGGTCGTTCGCCGCGAAGCGTGCAAGTCCGCCGTCGCCTGCGGCATGCCGGCCGTCCCGGCTCTGCTCAGCGCCCTCGGCTCGGTCGAGGAGGACGTGCGGTACTGGGCGCTTCGGGCGCTTGGAGACATCAGGCCGGCGGGCATCTTCCCGGAGATCGTGAAACTGCTTCGCGATCGGTCCTGGACGATCCGGAAAACCGCCTCCGAGGTGCTGAGCACGTTCGGAAGCGAAGCGCTGGTCGAACTGACGAACCTGGCCTCGGAAGGCGACTCCGAGGTCCGATACTGGGTGCTGCAGGCGCTTGGAAAAATAGGGTCGAATATATCGCTCCCTCTTCTGTTCCGTGCGCTCGAAGATCCTTCCGAGGCGATCCGCAACTCGGCCCAGAAAGCCCTTGCCAACTACGGCACGAGCATTCTGGACGACCTGCTGGCCCTGTTCAAGAGCGACAAGCGGCGGTTGCTGGAAAGCGTCGTCCAGACCCTGCGCCAGATGCCCGCCGAGCTCGTCGTCCCGCGCCTTTGCCAGGCGCTGGGCAAATACGACGAGCATTTCAGCTACTGGATCCGGCGCGTGCTTGAGGGATTCCCCACACAGGCCCGCAAGCCCGTTATTCAGCTGCTCGAGAGCAAGGCGAACGAGGTCCGGCGCCAGGCGATCCTGGCCCTCGGCCAGATCGGCCGCCAGGAAGATGCCGAGACCGTCGCCGCGCATCTGAAGGACGAACACTGGCCGGCTCGCATCGCCGCAGCCGAGACGCTCGGGACGCTTTCGGCGCCGGAGTCGGTCGACGCTCTGCTCGACGCGCTCGAGGACGACGACGAGGACCTGTCGATGGCGGCCTGCAAGGCCCTTGGCCGCATCGGCGACGACCGCGCCGTGCCCGGCCTCATGTCCGCGCTCCAGCGCGAGTCGTGGACCGTCAAAGCTCACGCCGTCCAGACCCTCGGTCGCATGAAGGCCCGCCGGGCCATTCCCGACCTGCTCCGGATGCTCGACGAGGAGGCGCTCGACCTGAAGATCCCGGTCGTGCGGGCCATCGGCGAGATCCGGTATGCGGACAGCTACAAAGCCCTTCGCGAGCGATTCGAGCGGGAAATCGACGTCGAGGCTCGCGTCGCCTATATCGACGCGTTCGCCCTGCTCGGCCAGCCGGCGATCGTGCCCGAGCTCGTCGAGCTCCTCAAGCCGATCCATCCCTGGGAGGAGCGGCGCGCCGCGATCAAGGCCCTCGGCCAGCTGCGCCCCCCCGCCGCCCAGGCCCCGCTTCTCGAAGCGCTCAAGGACAACGACCCGCTGATCAGCCGCGAGGCTCTGACGGCGCTCAAGGCCATCATGCCCCCCGAGGAGTTCCGCAGGATGGAAGACCTGCTGAACACGACGAGGCGCAAACAGGAGGCGTTCCAGAGTCATTTCCAGGAAGGCATGCGGCAGATGCGGCTCGGCGCGATGGCCGACGCCGAACGCGAACTCAAATCCGCGCTCAAGATCAACCCGAAGGCGGCCTACGTCTACTCGGCGCTCGGAAACCTGTATTACAAGACCGGCAAGCTGATCGACGCCACCAAGGCCTACGTGGCCGCCGTCCAGGTCGAGCCGCGCGACATAACGCTCCGCCTGAACCTTGGCATGGTCTATTACCGGCGCCGCGCCTACAAGGAAGCGTTGGCGACGTTCCAGGCCATCGCGAACGCGGTTGACCCGCGCAGCCAGCACGGCACGTATTCGGCCAAGATGATCGAGAAGATCCAGATCGAGGCGAAACAGCTCCAGGGAAGCGTCTGACGGCACCGTCGATGCGCGGGAACCGTCCCGCCCCGCACGGAAGCAGCGAACCCGGCACCATGCGAACGATCGTCCGCCCCGACGTTGCCGAGAGACCCCGTCTCTCCCCGGCCTCGGCGGCTTCATGTGCAATCTTATTCATATATTTAACATTATTATATCTGCCAGCCTCCGATGCGAGACCGTGCGGGTTCTGCAATGTTTCGATTTCCGACCGGGCGACGGTGTGCCCGTCGTGCCTGCGGGCGGTCACGTGGCCGTCCGCACCGCCGCGTTCGCGGCGGGCGAGCGTCGTCGTCCGGCGAGGACGCGACGCATTCATTCGCGGTCCGAACGACGCACATCCAGCGGCGCGCGCGGCGTCGAATGCCGGCGGACCGTCGTCCGGGCCCCTGGGCTCCTGGTATTCAGCGACGGGACTGCGGTATCTCGTTCGCTTCGACATCCCGGAAGCCTGCGGCGAGGCCGGCATCGATCCGGCCTCCTGGACTCCGGCCCGCGCCACGCTCGTGGTGCGCGTCACGCCGGATGGCGACGCCCGCGAGGATGTTCCGCTCGTCGTCTACGCCCTCGCTCGCCCGTTCGAGGAGGGGGCGGGCTTCCCGGGGATGAATTTCCGGAACGAACGGGGCTGCACCTGGTTCCGGGCGACGACCGAACTTCCGTGGGCGACGGCGGGAGGGGATTATTTTTCCCAGCCACGCGCCTGGGGGAAGCTACCCCGCACGGGAGCGGCCGAGGTCGAGATCGACGTCACCGATATCATTCGCACGATCTTCGATGCGTATCACAAGACGGGGAGGTGGGAGGATTTTGGTCTGATCCTCATGCGTGACCCCGAAGCGCCCGCCCGCTGCACGTACCGGACCATCTTCAGCCTTGAGGCCACGCCATGCACCGGTATTTCCAGGGCGGCCCGCTCTCCGGAGCTTCTCCTCGAGTAGCCCGTTCCCGCATGAAGCGAGCGACGTCGCGGCGACGTCGCAGACGTTTGCCGCAAACGACGCAAAACCCGTGTCATGCCGCTTGGAAAGCGAGATTTGTTTCCCTGGCACGCGCATTGCTTTATCGGGTGTCGAGGTTGAAAAACCACTTCGAAGAACGACGAGGAGGTATGAAATATGAATCTCTGGAGCTTTTTCAAGGAAATGGAAGACCTGCAGAGCCAGCTCGGCGAGCTGACGCGCGAATTCGGTTCCGGCCGCTTCCCGAAACTCGCGTTTCTGCCGGGGCTGTCGGCCAGGCACTTCCCGCTGATGAATATCGGCAGCGATGAAAACAACGTGTTCGTCGAAGCCATCGCCCCCGGGGTCGACCCCGAAAGCCTCAAGGTCAGCGTCGTGAAGAACTCGCTCACCATCAGCGGGCAGAAGACCAAGTCGACCATCCCGGACGAAGCGTATCACCGCTGCGAGCGCGCCGCCGGCAAGTTCGTCCGCACCGTCGAGCTTCCCGTCGACATCGATGCCGACAAGGTTTCGGCCGAATACAAGAACGGCATCCTGTCGCTGACCCTGCCGAAGGCCGCCGCCGCCCGCCCGCACCTGATCGAAATCAAGCACAGCTGACGCGTCGCCGGCATCGGAACCGACGCATGAAGATGAATACAGGAGGAAATAGTATGGCTGAGAAGACTGTTCCCGAAATCAAGAAGGAAACACCGGTCATTCAGCGCGAAGTGACCCGCAACCGCGAGTATTTCGCCACGCCGCTCGTCGATATCTACGAAACCAATGATGGCCTGACGGTCATGGCCGATCTGCCCGGAGTCACGAAAGAGGGCCTCAAGGTCCAGGTCGAGGACGGCATCCTGACGATCGAGGGCAAGGCGCCGATCTCCCAGCGCGAGGGACTTCTGGTCAAGGAATACGAGCCGACCAGCTTCTTCAGGCAGTTCGAACTCTCGGAAAACGTCGCCCAGGACAAGATCACAGCAGAGTTGAAGCACGGCGTCCTCACGCTCACCCTCCCCAAGGCTGAGGCGGCCAAGCCCCGCGAAATCCAGGTCACGGTAAGCTGACGCACATCGGCAGACCGGCCAGGGCGCAGATTTCGGTGTTCAGAAATCTGCGCCCTGTTCTTTTCGCCAGGGATCGGAAACTTCGGGAAAAGACGGTTTTCAGCGTTTCATCTGCGGATGCTTGTTCCCCGAGGGATTTTTCCAGACCGATTCAGCGAGGGATTTTTTGTCCTTGACAAAGGGATGACTGGTACACACATTCTCGACCCGGAGTCATTTTCTGTACACACGGAGGTCGAAATGCGTCTGAAATTCGTGATACCCGTCGCCGTTCTTTCACTCCCGTTCTGCATCTTGTGGGCGACTGCTCCCGCCCGGGCCGTCACCGACGGTTCCACCCGGCAGGTGCTCGAGAAGCAGGAGTTCAGCGAGTTCCTCATCCGGAGCTCGATTTATCCGAAGTCGCGCCACGACGTGTTCGTCAAGGAACAGCGAAAGAGGGTTCCCGGCGTGAGCGTCCAGCAGCAGCTCATCTACGAGCCCGACGTCTACACATGGGAACTGGCGATGGCGGCCCACCGCAAACAGATGGCCGAAAACCCGCCGGTTGTGGCCGTCCCGGCCGCGGATGTCATCGCGCCCGTTCCGATGCTGCCTGGCGCCATGCCTCCGACCGGCCCGGGCCAGGTCCAGCTGACGCCGCTCGGCGACGGCGGCTTTGCCGCCGCAAAGCCCTTGCCGGCCGATGCCGATGCGAAGATGGACAGGATTCTCCAGCGCGCCCAGAACTCCGGGCTGTCACCCGATTCGGAACTTCGGGCATCCCAGATCAAACAGCGGATTCTGGATCACATGAACTCGCTGAACGCGCCGGCGCCGACGGCCCCGGCGATGCCGGCGAACGCCCCCGCCGTCCCGATCCTGTCTCGGCCGCTTCCCGGAGGAACACCGGCCGACTCGTTCGACCGAACGTATTGATCGTTCTTGAAACAACCGTAGGGGCGGGTTTGAAACCCGCCCCTACATCGGTATGTACGCCCGTCAGCGGCGGTTGATGTTGTAGAGGCCCTGCAGACCGAGGAATTTGGCGGTTTCGCCCAGCTCGTCTTCGATCTTGAGCAGGCGGTTGTATTTGGCGATGCGGTCGGTGCGCGACGCGGAACCGGTCTTGATCTGGCCGGCGTTCATGGCGACGGCGAGGTCGGCGAGCGTGGTATCTTCGGTTTCGCCCGAGCGGTGCGACACGACCGAGGTGTAGCGGGCGCGCTCGGCCATTTCCATGGCCTCGATGGTCTCGGTCAGGGTGCCGATCTGGTTCAGCTTGATGAGAACCGAGTTGGCGATGCCCTTCTCGATCCCCATCGCGAGGCGCTTCACGTTGGTGACGAACAGATCGTCGCCGACGAGCTGGATCTTGCCGGCGTTCTTGTCGGTCAGATACTTCCAGCCATCCCAGTCGTCTTCGGCCATGCCGTCCTCGATCGAGATGATGGGGTATTTCTTCGCCCAGTCGAGCCAGTAGTCGGCCATCTCGCTCGGCTTGCGCTGCGACTTGTCGGACTTCTTGAACACGTAGACCTTCTTGTCGGCGTCGTAGAACTCCGACGCCGCCGGGTCGAGAGCGATGAAAATGTCGGAACCGGCCTTGTAGCCGGCCTTTTCAATGGCGGTCAAGATGACTTCGATCGCTTCCTCGTTCGACTTGAGGTTCGGCGCGAAGCCGCCCTCGTCGCCGACGGCGGTGTTGTAGCCCTTCGCCTTGAGGACGGCCTTGAGCGCGTGGAACGTTTCGACGCCCATGCGCAGCGCATCGGAAAAACGCTTGGCGCCGGCGGGCATGACCATGAATTCCTGGAAATCGACGTTGTTGTCGGCATGGGCGCCGCCGTTGAGGATGTTCATCATCGGAACGGGCAGGACGCAGGCCTTGGTGCCGCCGATATAGCGGTACAGGGGCGTGCCGGTGAACTCGGCGGCGGCTTTGGCGATGGCGAGCGAAACGCCGAGGATCGCGTTGGCGCCCAGCTTGCTCTTGTTTTCCGTCCCGTCGAGGGCGATCAGCGCGTGGTCGATGATCTGCTGTTCGAGCGCATCCATGCCCTCGAGTTCCTTGGCGATCGTGTCGTTCACGTTCTTGACGGCCTTCAGCACGCCCTTGCCCTGGTAGCGCTTCTTGTCGCCGTCGCGCAGTTCGACGGCCTCGTGTTCGCCGGTCGATGCGCCGGACGGAACGGCGGCGACGCCGTATGCGCCGCTCTCGAGGAGCACCTCGACTTCGATGGTCGGATTCCCGCGGCTGTCCAGAATCTCACGCGCCTGAATGGCTTCAATGATCGACATGAAACGCCTCCTGAAAGGATATGACCCGGCTCTCCGGAAACTGTCGCGCAGTTCGGTGCTCGGGCGGGCGTAGTGTATCACACTTCCCCGACGCGAAAAAGAGCGCCGGCCCGTCCTTGTCGGGAACGGGCCGGCGTGTGCGGTTCTGGATGCGAAGCGTTACTGGCCTGTCGGAACCGCCGGGACAGCGGGAGCTGGGGCCGGGGCGACCGGAGCTATGGGAGCCACGGGAGCCGCCGTTTCCGGGATGGCCGCGGCCGGGGCGACGGGCTCGCCGGCCGCCGGGATCGGGATGCTGGTCTCGATCGGCGCGGGGCGGGACGAGAGGTCGACACCCTGAGAGGCTTTGTCCCAGTCGGGGAGTTTGAGCGCGAGTGTCAGGGAGGTGAGCATGAAGATGACGGCCATTCCCGTCGTGATCTTGGTCATGATGCCGCCGCTGCCGCGTTCACCGAAAATGGTGTTCGACGAACCGCCGCCGAACGCGCCGGCAAGACCCTCGCCCTTGTCGGCCTGGAGCAGGACGACGACGACAAGTCCGATGCACACGATGAAGTGAATCAGCTTCACGAGAACGGCGATCATTCCAAGAGACTCCTTTGCAACCGTACATGAGGTGGACAGGGGGGAAGTCTACCAACCCGTACATGAAAAGTCAATTCTTTCCTTCCGGCCGCGGTGATCACTCGAGCGATGTGTTCGTCGAGGAGGCGCCGAAGAGCAGCCAGAGGAAGAAAACGCCGCCGATGAGGGAGGTGAGAACGCCGACGGGCATTTCGGAGGGGGCGACGACGGTGCGGGCGACGGTGTCGCAGGTCGAGAGGAAGATGCCGCCGAGGAGAAGCGAGGCGGGAAGCAGCGTTCGGTGGCCGCCGCCGAACCAGAGGCGGCAACAGTGGGGAATCATGAGGCCGACGAAGCCGATCGGGCCGCAGAGAGCCACGACGAACGCCTCCAGAGCGCACGTCACGAGGAAGATCGCGTGGCGGATTCTCTCGACCGGCACGCCGCGGCTCTGGGCGATGTCTTCGCCGACGGCCAGCAGGTCGAGTTCCCAGGCGAGGGCCCACAGCAGGAGTCCGCCGAGCAGGGTGACGGGCAGGAGGATGGCGACCGTTTCCCAGCCGCTCGACGAGAGGCTTCCCATCAGGTGTCGCATCATGCGGAAGGCGTCGGTCGCGGTCGAGGCGTAGTGCGAGAACATGATCAGGCTCGAGCAGCAGAAGCTGATCGCGACGCCGGCGAGCAGGAGACGGGCGTTGGAGACGCCGCCCCGGCCCCAGGCAAGTCCGTAAACCGCCGCCACGCAGGCCGCCGCGCCGGCGAAGGAGGCGAGAATGCCCCCCGGACCCGCCGTGCCGGTATCGGCTCCCCAGCGCATGTAGAGTGCTGCCCCAAGAGAAGCCGCGCCGGAAACGCCGAGCGTGAACGGCGTCGCGAGAGGATTGCGGAACATCGCCTGGAACGCGGCCCCGGCGACGGACAGGGCCGCCCCGGCGAAGAACGCCGTCAGGATGCGCGGCATGCGGAGTTTCCACAGCAGGACGGCTCCGGCGTCCGGAGCGCCGGGGCGCAACAGCGCGTCAAACGCGACCGGGACGCCCCCGATGAACGGGCCGATCAGCATCGTGACGACGGCGGCAATTGCAAGGCAGGGAAGGATGATCCGGCCGTTCATGCGCGATCGCCTCCGGCCGGTTGAGCGGAACCGTGCAGCGTAACGGGGACGAGCAGGGTGCGGCCGGTTCCCCGGTGCCGGATCGTCTCGAACTCGACGCCGTAAATCCGGGCCAGTCGGCCGTCTTCGACGAGCTCCGCCGGACTGCCGGAGAAGGCGACGCGGCCGCCGGAAAGAGCGATCACGAGGTCGCCTTCCAGGGCGCCGCCGTTCAGGTCGTGGACGACGCTGACAACCGTGCAGGGACCGCCGGAGCCGTTTCCTTCGAGCCGGATTCCTTCGAGCAGATCGGCAAGCTCGAGCTGGCGCCGGTAGTCGAGAAAGGCGGCCGGCTCGTCGAGGAGCAGGATCGGGGCTTCCTGCGCCAGGGCCGCCGCCACGAGCACCTTCTGGCGCTCTCCGCCGCTGAGCGTCGACAGGTCGCGCTCGGCGAAACCGGCGACGCCGGCCCGTTCGATGGCCCGCTGAGCCGATTCGCGGTCGGCCGCGTCCGCGGAGCCGAACAGGTGGCGGCCGTGCGCGTACCGGGAGAGCAGCACGAAATCGGCGACGCGGCAGGGCATCGTCTTCTCGGTCATCTGCGGAACGTAGGCGATCTGCCTCGCGAGACCGCGCGCGTCGAGGGAGGAGAGCGGCCGGCCGTTCACGAGGATCTCGCCGGATGTCGGCTTCACGAGGCCGGCCAGGGCCTTGAGCAGCGTCGTCTTGCCGGCCCCGTTCGGCCCGATGATCGACGTCCTGGCGCCGGATGGTATATCTATGGTTATATCATGAAGAACGCGGACCCCGCCCAGGTCGACGTTCAGGTTCACCGCCCGCAGGGCGGGCGCAGGAACGCTCATGGCATCGGCCTCGTTTCCGCAGGATGCCAGTTCGCCTCGGGGTGGATGAGCCTGGCCAGCCGTTCGGCGGCTTCGGCGGCGGAGTCGGGGCCCGGAATCGACAGGTGGGGCTCGGTAAGGAGGGCGACCTGGCCGGATGCGACGGCGGTCATGCCCGGAACGGCGGCCCATGCGGCTTTCAGTCCCTCGATGCCGCCGGGTTGGCGGTCGGGGTCGGGAACGAGGTCGATGACGACGTCGGGGTTCAGGCTCATCAGACCTTCCTGGGTCACGACGGGATACGCCGTCAGGGCCTTGCCACGCCAGGCGTTTTCGGCGCCCGCGAGCCGGAGAAGTTCGTCGTGATACGCGCCGGGCGCCGCGACGTATGCCTGCTCGATCCGGCCGCCCGAGACGTCGCGGCCGACGGCAAGCAACACCCGCGGTCGGGGACGGTTTCGGACGGTTTCGGCGACCGCGTCCAGCCGGGACTGGAACCGGGCCGCGGCGGACGCGGCGGCGTCCGGGACCCCGCACATCTCCCCGATGCGCCGGATTGCCAGCGGAATGTCGTCGAGCGCGATCTGATGAATCTGGACCGTCTCGATGCCCAGTCCGGCGAGACGACGGGCGAGGCTCTGCTGATCGGACCCGCACAGGACCAGGTCGGGATGCTTCGCGGCGATGGCTTCGATGCTCGGCTCGAGGCATGTGCCGATCGACGGGATCGTTCGCGCGGCGGGAAGGTGTTCGCAGAAATCCGTGATCCCGACGAGCCGGTCGCCGAGACCGAGAACGAACAACGTCTCGGTCAGGCTCGGCACGAGCGAGACGATGCGCATCGGCGGCTTTGCCGAAATATCTTTCAATATATTATCTGGTTTTATGGTATTCAGATCGTTTTCGGCGAGCACCACGCAGGCGACCCAGAAAAGAAGCGGCACGAACAGGACCAGGGCGCCAACCCCGACCGAACGCTCCATTCGGCGCATCGTCATCTCACTTCTCCTTCGCGCCGGCGACCGGCGGTTTCGCCTGCACCGGAATGCCGCACACCATGAAAATCACGCGGTCGGCGCGGGCCGCGACGGCCCGGTTCAGTCCCCCGGCCAGGTCGCGGAAACGTCTCGCCATGGCGTTTTCCGGAACGATGCCGAGCCCGACCTCGTTGGTCACGAAGACCAGGTCGCACGGCGGGCGCTCGATGAACTCGAGAAGCTCCTGTACCGGCCGATACGAATCCGCGTCCGGTCCGAGATGATGCATCAGGTTGCTCATCCAGACCGTGAGGCAGTCGATGACCGCGATCCCTGTTCCGGCGGGCAGGCTTCGCAGGGCCCCCGCCAGGTCGACAGGGGCCTCGATGGTGGGCATGTCTGCGGGCCGCTCCCGGCGGTGCTTTTCGATCCTCTGCCGCATCTCATCGTCGAACGCTTCGGCCGTCGCCACGAAAACCGCCGTTCCGTCGCGCGGCCCGAGGACCAGGCTCAGCGCATGATCGCTCTTTCCGCTGCGGGCGCCGCCCGTGACGAGGGTGATTCCGGCCATCACATCGCCTCCCCGCGCCCCGGAAGCGACCGACACAGATCGCGCATCACCCGCATCGAGTCGTGAAAATCGCTTTCGGAGAAGATCTCCATCGTCAGAACGACGGGGTCGCCCGACCGTTGGGCCAATCCGCGCGCAATCCCCGACAGAACGCCGGCATCGCAGGCGGCGAGCGATTTGTGGTCCTGGCCGTCGATGATGCCGTGCGCGTGAACGATGCGGGTCCGCCCGGCCAGCCGGTCGAAGTGGTTCGCGACATCCCGTCCCGTCAGCATCAGATGACCGATGTCGAGACAGACGGCGAGATCGAGCTCCTCGACGACGGGCAGGACGAGATCGAACGGATACTCCAGCGTCTCGGCGCAGAGACGCCGCGAACCGACCCTTCCGGCAAGCCGCTCGAGCGCATCTCGATGCCCGTCGAGCCATCGCCGCATGTCGTCCGCGGGCGTCTGACTGCGCCGGTCCCCGGTGAAATGCACGACGTAGGCGAACGGTGACAGCGGCTCCATGCGGTCGACGAGGCGCAGACAGCCGTCGAGAGATTCGCGGCGGGTCTCCGGATCGGGGTGCCCGAAAGCGACGTCGAGGGGGAAATGGACCGTGTAGCTCAGCGCGTGCTCTTCCGCGATCTCCGCGAGCTCCCTGACGGCGTCCGGCGACGGCAGGTTGGAAAACGCGTCCGACTCGAACAGGACCAGTTCGACGTCGTCGATGCGGGGCGCGAGCCATCGCACGTTCGGTAGTATATCATCAGGAATAATATATGAGGTCGTCCCGAGCCTGAAGTCGAACAGCCCCTTCAGACAGAGCGCGTCTGCGCGCACATGTGTCATCCGCATCTCCCCCCGTCCGGAAGGTTCCAGGCGAAGACGACCAGGACGAGGGCTTCGCCGAGTTCGCTCAGGGCTCCGAGCGTGTCGCCGGTCATGCCGCCGATGGTGTTGCGGCAGGCCCGCGCCCACCAGGCGACCAGCAGCGAGACGGCCGCGGCGAGCGCCAGGGCGAACGTCCGGCCGAACACGAGACCGGCAGACAAGGCCGGAATCGCACATGATATTATACCGAAATATATTGATCGATGCGGGAGAAAGACGGAGGCCAGGCCGCCCTCGGGGCGGGCATACGGCATCCAGGTCAGGCCCGCCACCTGAAGGGCGCGGCCGAACACCGGCGCGAGCAGGAGCGCTCCCGTCCGCGCACCGCCCTGCGCCAGTTCCGCGATCGCCGCCGCCTTCAGGCCGAGCACCAGGGCCAGCGCGAGGACGCCCATCGATCCGATGCGGCTGTCGCGCATGATTTCGAGAATCCGGTCGGGGGTTCTCGAGCTGAAAAAGCCGTCGGCTGTGTCGGCAAGGCCGTCCAGATGCAGACCCCCGCTCAGAACCGCGAGCATCGCGACGGCAAGGACCGTGCGGACCGACCAGGGCAGTCCGACGTTCCGCGCGGCGAGATCGGCGATCGCGACGAGCCCTCCCACGGCCAGCCCGACGACCGGGAACCAGGGCGCCGATCGTCCGATCTCGTCCGATGTGAACGCGGTCGACACGGGAAGCGTCGTGAGAAACTGGACTGCCGCGAGAAACGTCCTGATGCCGCTCATCGTATTCCCTGAAATGCTCGATAACCCGGCTCAGGAGGCAAAGACGCTCTCGGCCGTGGTCACGTCGGCCTCGCCGAAGGTGGCCACATCGGTCAGAACGGCGCGTGCGGCGAGAACGAGCGGCATCGCGAGAGCCGCGCCGGTCCCTTCGCCGAGCCGCAGACCAAGGTCGAGAAGCGGTTCGAGCCGGAGTTTTTTCAGGGCGAGGATGTGGCCGGGCTCGACGCTTCTGTGCGCGGCGATCATGTAGTCGCGCGCATCGGGGGCGAGCGCCTGGGCCAGCAGCGCGGCCGCGGTGGTGATGAACCCGTCGACCAGCACGGGCTTTTTCGCGGCGGCGGCGCCCAGGATGAGGCCCGCGAGGCCGCCGATCTCAAATCCGCCGACGGCCGCCAGCACCCCGACGGGGTCGGATGGGTCGGGAGCGTGCAGATCGAGGGCAGCCTGGATGACCGAAATCTTGCGGCGAAGCCCGGCATTGTCGACGCCGGTTCCGCGGCCTGTCACGCGCTCGGGGGGCTCGTTGCAGAAGACGGCCGTGATCGCGCTGCTGGGGGTGGTGTTGCCGATTCCCATCTCGCCGAGACCGAACAGGTCGTAGTCGGGCGCCAGGCGGCCGGCCAGGGCGATGCCGGCTTCGATGCTCGCGACGGCCTGTTCCCGCGTCATGGCCGCCGTTTTCGCCAGGTTGGCCGTTCCCTTGGCGATCGGGTTGGAGATGATGCGGCCCGCGGCGGCGAGGTCGGATACATCGCCGGCCACCCCCATATCGACGACCAGCACATCGGCGGTGACGACCCCGGCCACGGCGTTGATGCCGGCGCCCTTCGCGATGAAGTTGCGCATCATCTGGACCGTGACCTCGGAGGGATAGGGGCTGACCCCTTCGGCCGTCACGCCGTGATCGCCGGCCATGACGACGACGGCGCGCCTGTCGAGCCGCGGGGCCAGGGAGCGGGTCATGCCCGCGACGTCGAGCGCCAGATCCATGACGCGGCCCATGGCCCACGTCGGCATCGTGAGGTTCGAAAGCCGCTCGCGCGCACGTGCGCGCCAGGCGTCGTCGGCGGGGGTGATGGCGGCGATCGTCGCCGGAAGTGCAAAAGATAGCGCAGTCATACTGCCGTCTCCTTGTCGCGAAGGCATGATCCGTTCGTTCGGCGGGGCAACGTCTTCTGGCTTCCGGATCCTTCTCGCGCCGCGCCTTCCCGTCTTTTCAGACAGTGGCATGATGCGGCGGTCGTTCCCGGCTACAGCGACGGACTCGCAACGGCATTCGACCGTTTTCCGTTCGCCCCGGCCACCTTGTACCCCTTTTTCGCCCCGGTGTCAACCGGGACGCAAAAAGGGAAGTGGATACTCCTCTCCTATGGGAGGCGACAACTATCGCGTATGAAATATATCGTATGCGACCTGACATGATACGGCCGTTCGCCCTGAGCTTGTCGAAGGGCGAGAGCTTTGGTGCTTCGACAAGCTCAGCACGAACGGCATCGAGTATGCGAGTATACGGGAAGAGTGTCGTGTTCCTTTTGCGACGAGTAGGAGAAGTTCGCCTGAGGCCTGATGCGGCCGGCATCGAGCCGAAGACGGCACATGGAAGATACAAGCGAGGATTCATGGGAAACGATGAGAAGCGTCGCTCCGGTTGCGGCGTGCCAGTCACGGATGACGTCGGCGACGAGATGCTGGGAGGTTTCATCGAGGTGGGCGAACGGCTCGTCAAGCAGCAGAAGGGCCGGAATCGCGGCCAGGGTGCGTATCAGCGCGGCGCGACGGGCTTCCCCGCCGGAAAGGTCGCCGGGAAACCGGTTCCACAGAGATGAGATTTCAAGCCGGTCCCCGAATTCCCTGATCCGCTCTTCGGGAAGGCGGTTCGGCGCGGCTTCCGCAACCATGCGGACCTGCTCGGCAATCGTCAGATGCGGCCACAGCGCATCGCCCTGGAACAGCATCCCGACGTTCCGCAGCCAGGGCGGGACGATTCGGCCGGGTGACGACACCTCGGCATCGCCAACCGTGATCGTGCCGGAGTCCGGGGCATCGAAGCCCGCGATGAGCCTGAGCAGAGTGCTCTTTCCGCAGCCCGACGCCCCGAACAGCACGGTCGCCGCACCCGCGTCGATGTTCAGCCCCAGTTCGTCGAGAACGGAGCGACCGTTGAATCTCTTCGTGACGCCCGTTACGACGAGCGATCCGCCTCTCATACGCTTCCTTTCCGCTCAGGAAGAGCAAAAGCCGCGGCGGCATGCGTCACGACCGCAAGCAGAAGGCCGAGCAGCAGACCCAGCCTGCACACGTCGCCGCCGGCGCCGTAATGCATGAGGTTGAACAAGCGCAACGGGAGGGTTTCCCCGCCCGGCGGCACCGTGAGAAGCGACACGTCGAGCTCCCGGATCGACACGGCGAAGGCGACCCCGGCCACGGCGCACACCCGGGGCAGTTCGAGCCGCATCCGGAGCAGGCTTCGTCGGAAGGCGCTTCCAGACAGCAGCATCGCCGCTTCCCCGGCGGGCGGGAAGCCGGCCGGAGTCCGCATGAACGAGGCCACGAGCCAGGCCGCGGGAAGAATCCGGGCCAGATGACCGCACCAGATCGCCGTTTCTCCGCCGGCGAACGGGGACAGATTCCAGAATCCGGCATGGGCGACTCCCGTGCATCCGGCCGGAATGGCGAGAGCCAGCGCCGAAACCATCAGAGGGATTCGCTTCGCGGCTGCGCCGAGCGCATCCCCGAGAACCAGGGCCGGAATGAGCGCAACGAGGGCGCACCCGCCGGCAATCGCCACGGATGTCCGCATGGCGGGAAGCGCGGCCGCCAGCATGGCCGCGCCGCCGCCCGCCCGCAAGGCCCCCATGACCAGCCCGGCGACGGGCACGGCGATGCCGCACATCGCGATGATGCAGCCGGTCGCGGTTCCGGCGCGCCACCAGGCCGGCCAAACGGCAGAATCGAGCCAGAGCGGCCGGCCGGGCCGCTCCCCGGCGCGTCGCGACGCCCCTTCCCGCGCGATCATCGCACTCCAGGTCGCGGCCGCGCATCCGACGAGCAGGGCGAGCGGCCAGGACGACAGAAGAACGTTTCCGGCCGGGCTGCCGCCCGTGAACGACGAAACGAGCTCGGTGGCCATGACCGGCGTCTGCAGATACAACGGCACCCCGTATTCCGCGAGGGTCTGGCCGAATACGAACAGCCAGACGGCGGCCGCGGGGCGTCTCAACGCAGGAATGACGGCCACGCGCACCGCCCCGGCCGGACCGAACGCCGCCAGCGCGGATTCGAACGGCGCCGCGAGATTCCGGCGGAGCACCGCCTCCAGGACGAGCGCAACGGGCGGCGCCGCGGCCAGGCCGAGAATGATGACGGCCCAGCCCGGGCCGCTGAGCCCCGGCGTGAGAGAGAGGCGCATGGCGACGGCATCGGATGCCGCGACCCAGCCCAGCGTCAGGAGATAGGGCGGCACGACGAGAGGAAGCAGGAGGAGTTCGCGCGTGCGCACAAGGAAGTCCCGGCGGGACAGGAGCGTCCAGGCGAGTCCGCCGCCGGAAAGGACCGCGAGCGTGGCCGAACCGAACGCGATTCCGGCCGACCGTGCGGCAAGCGGCCACAGCCGTTCCCATGACGGTGGACAGGCCGTCGCGCCGATTCCGGCCGGCTCCCGCAGAACGGAGGCCAGCGCCATGAACGTCAGGGGAGCGAGAATCACCAGCCCGGCAAAGACGACGGCCGCCGCAACGGCGCGTTTCGTGCGCGCCGCGGCCGGCCACCAGTCGTTCATGATCGGGCTCAGCGCATGAAGCGGTCGCGCAGCAGCGCCGTCGCCGAAGGAATAGCTTCCGCTATAGACGCCAGGCCGACCGGCAGGGGGCGGAGCGAACCGAGCGCCGGCAGGCCCGCCGGAACGGGGCCGCCCGGGCGGGCGGAGATCTGCTGCGACTCTCCGGCCGCAAGCATCGCCTCGACCTCGACCGAGGCGAGATAATCGGCCAGCTTCGCGGCTTCGCTGGCATGCGGGGCGCCCGCGATCACGGCGACCGTGTTTGGAATGAGCAGGGTGCCCGAGCCGCCCGGCTCCTGGTCGGGAACGATCATGCGCACCGGGTCGCCGCGGGCGACCGAGACGAGGGCGTCGTCGGTGTCGGTCAGGCCGACGAGGCAGGCCCCGGCCGCTACGCGATCGCGCACGACGGCGTTCCCGTCGACGATCGCCGCCCCGTTCCGCTTCAGTCCCTCAAAGAACTCGAGCATGCCGGTTTCGCCGCTCATGGCAAGCATGGCCGCGGCATGGGTGTTCGTCGTTCCGAAGAGAGGAAGGCCGACGGCCACCTCGCCGGGCTTCCAGGCCGGGGAGAGCAGGTCGGCCAGCCTGGCCGGCATCGATGCGGCGGCGAGTTTCGCCGTGTTCGCGATCAGCACGCGGGCGCGCAGACCGAACCCCACCCACCGTCCCTCGGGATCGCGAAGCTCGGGCGGCAGATCGCCGGCCGTCGGCCAGTCGCGGGCCGCGAACATGCCCTCGTCGGAAAGCCGCACGGTATGCGCGAACTCCGAACTCCAGAACACGTCGCACTGGGGGCGCGCCCGTTCGGCGCGCAGGCGGTTCGCCAGGCCGACCGTCTTGGCCGCCTCGGTGTCGAAAACGGGTTTGACGCGAATCCCCGTCCGCGCGGTGAAGCTCGCCAGGACCGGTTCGGCAAACGGCTGGTCCACCGTGACATACGCCGTAACGACGGGCGCTTCGGGCCCGCAGGCCGTCACGAAGAGGGCGAGGGTCAGAGCCACGCAGACGACGAAGAACATATGACGTGCCATCAGCTTCTTATCTCCTTCACCTGGATCCCGTCAGGGAAAATGTCCCAAGTGTCTCGAGGATGACGCCGCGTTCCCCGACGCTGCCCAGAGCGATTCGGGAGGCCTCTCCGCGCGATTCGGGGCATCCGAGCGACTCGACGGCTTCCGTCACGCCTTCCCCGAGATGACCCACCGTCACGTGCGGCCGGAAACGGCTCAACACCCACGGAAATCCATATTTCATGATATAGACGCACTCTTCTTTTGTGAAGCGTTCCTGGTCCTCGAGAAATTTCTCGCGGATCGCCCCGCGCCTCAGAACGTTCAACGCCGTGACGACGCGCTCGTGGAGCCGCAGAAGAGGTTCGTCCGCGACGACCTTCCAGAAGATGTAGCCGTCTCTGGAGGTTTCGATCTCGCGAAGAACGATGGAAAACGGGGCCGTTTCCGCCGCGACGGCATCCAGTTCGCGAGCGACGGACGCCCGCTCGGCCTCCGGGAACAATCCCATATACAGGGTGATATGCGGAATCCTGCCCGCTTCGAAATCGACGCCGCCGCCGGCCGAAGAGACGACGAGCCGGTTCAGCGCGCGGGCCTGTTCCAGCGCCTCGTCGGGCAGTTCCAGATAGACGTCGAGATACGCGAGTCGGGTTTCCATCCGTTTTCGTTGGGCTCGCCGGCCGGGGCCGGTCAGCGTCCGTGCAGAAATTTCGCCTCGACCCAGGCGTGATACATGTCCATGATGTTCAGCAGCGGCTGGATGCCGCAATAGAAGACGAAAATGAATGCCACGCACAGATACGGGCCGAAGGGAATCATGTGCGTGAGCGGCTTGTACTGACGATGATACCGAATCTTCTGGTAGATGATGCTGCCGACGCCGCCGATGGTTCCGAGGAGACTGGCGAGGACGACGATGGCGATGACCGGCTTCCAGCCCATCCAGGCGCCGAACGCGGCGAGCAGTTTCACGTCGCCGCCCCCCATGCCCTCCTTCTTCAGGATCTTCCAGGCGAGCCAGCCGAGCGCCCACAGGAACCCGCCCCCGAGGAGAAAGCCGAGGATGCTGTCGGTGAGCGTCACGTAGTATTGGGGCGGCTGTTTCCCGAGCGGCGACGTCCAGACCCAGCAGGCCAGGGCATAGGCCAGCCCCGCCCAGCTGCCGTTGATCGACAGCTTGTCGGGGATGATCAGGAACCTGACGTCGACGACCGTGATGATCATGCACGAAACGCCGAAGACCCAGGAAAGAACGGCTTTCGTGCCGATTCCCCAGATGCCGACGGAAAGGCCGGCCAGCGCCGCAGAGAAGGCCAGGTAGGCCAGGTCCTGGTTTTTCCCGGCGTTCACGCAGCCCCGACGCAAGCCGCCGGGGCAGACGTGGCATTTCGTGTAGTCCTCGAGCAGATCCTCGTGGCCGGGCCAGGAACGTATAGCCCATGATATACGAGGTCCGGCGGCCGCGCCGAGGATCACGGCGGCCACCACGCTCAGAATGTCGGGAAGAGACACGCCTGATCAGCCCTCGCCCCGGGGAATCCAGCCGTTGCGGGCGAAAATCTTGCCGAGCAGTTTGAACGTGAGTTTCGCCGCCAGGAAATCGCCCGCGATCTGTCCGGGGATCGGGCAGAGTTCCATGACGTCGAAGCCGACGACGTTCTTCTTCGCCACGACCGCGTCGAGCAGTTGAAGGACCGGATACCAGAGCAGGCCGCCCGGTTCCGGCGTTCCGACGGCGGGCATGATCGAGGGGTCGAACACGTCGAGATCGATCGTTATATAGACATGCTTTTTTAACCGGTCGACGACTCTCGGGATCCAGGTCTCGGCCGGTCCCTGCAGATCGTGGGCCCAGAAGATGCCGTCGTGACGAGCCTCGCGGACGAATTCCATCTCGCCGGACGAGATGTTCCGGATGCCGACCTGGGTCAGTTCGGCGAGATCGTAGACGCGGCGCATGACGGACGCATGGTTGTAAGGCGTGTTCTCGAACGCATCCCGCAGATCCGCGTGGGCGTCGAGCTGGAGAACGCTGAACTCCTCGCCGTATTTCTTCCTGAGCGCGCGTACCGGGCCGGTCGAGATGCTGTGCTCGCCGCCGAGAACGACGGGGAGTTTGTGGTCGGCGCAGATGGCCGCGACGGCCGATTCCACGTTCTTGATCGTCGCCTGCGGGCCGGACATGTCGGGTTCGAGTTCGGGCAGGGTGCAGACGCCCGCATTGAGAGGCTCGCAGTCGAGTTCCAGATCGTACAGTTCGACGTTTCGCGAGGCCATGAGCAGGGCGGCCGGACCTTCGCGGGTGCCCGCGCGGTAGGACGTGGTGCTGTCGTACGGCACGGGAAGAATGACGGCGTGGGCGTTTTCATAGCGGGCTTCGTCGGCCGGCAGACCGAGGAAGTTGTAACCGCCGCGGAAATGCAGTTTATCGAGTGACATGCAGCCTCCGTGGTGGAAGATTCACGGGTGCCATCATACCACAGGATGTGACGAATCACGGAGACGCGACGCTCTGGATGGTTACCATTCTTCTGACGACTCAATTTCTATGAGATATTAAGCAAGGGGTATTTCATGACCGATAATCAAGTGGTCCCTCAGAAAAGAGGATATGTCTGAACGGAAACAATCGTAGAGGATTTCCGGGGATCGATGTCCAACCCCAAAAATATTTTCTTGACTTTCATGAAATACGCAAATATACTCTCGGACCAAGGTGTAAGACCTGAAACACCAACCAGGTGCGCGGAAGGAGGTGCAACTGAAGTAGGTAGCCTGATAGGTGTGGTCCCAAGCCTGAGGGCGAAGAAGACAAGTAGAAGCGAGATCTTAAGGGTGCCAACGGAAAAACTGGAAGGGAACGTGGATACTTCAAGTGAAGCCGGAAACACCCCCAAAAGAGAACAAATCGAACGGATTCTTCCCCGCCAAGTGGTAAAAACTCCAAAAACCAAAATACCGAAAAGGGGAAAATCAATGAAACGCATTTCCATGCTTCTGGTTCTGGCCCTGGTGCTCAGCACCGTGGCCGCCAGTGCCAACCCGTTCTCCGATGTACCGTTCTCTCACTGGGCTTATGACGCGGTCAACAAGCTCGCCGCCAAGGGCATCCTTCAGGGCTATCCTGATGGCACCTACAAGGGCGAAAAGCACGTCACCCGCTACGCTCTCGCCATGGTCACCGCCAAGATGCTCGCCAATGTCGAGCAGATGCTCGAGAAGGGCATTGGCACGAACCTCGTCACCAAGTCCGACCTCCAGACCCTCGAGAAGCTCACCGTCGAGTTCGCTGACGAGCTGGCTCTTCTGGGCGTGAAAGTCACCGCTCTCGAAGACGACATGCAGGTCGTGAAGGAAGATGTCGCGACCCTGAAGAAGGACGTCGAGGGCATCAAGGACTACATGGCCAAGGGCGGTATGGAGAAGGTTAAGCTCTCCGGCGACATGCTCGTTCGCCACATGAGCATGATTACCGAGAAAGACGGCGTGAACCCCAGAGCCTACGCCTATGATGGCGTGAATGGGGCTTCCAATGACAATGCCAATACCCGCACTTACACTCAGCTTCGCTTCCAGTTCAAGGCCAACATCGACGAGAACGTCACCGCCGTTGCTCGCTGGAGCATGGTGAATGACAATGACTTCAGCGGCCGCTGGGGTTCGAATGGCGCTGGCGCTTCTTCCCTCAACAACGTTTCTAACAACGGAAACACTGATGGCGAGATTGACCTTGCTTACTTGAACATCAAAGACATGTTCCGCTTCGGTGGCGACTTCACCTTCGGCCGCAACTTCTACGCGACCGGTCACAGCCTCCTCCTCAGCGACTACGTCGACGCGATCAAGTATGCCAAGCGCACCGGCGATGTCGATGTGGCTCTGTATTGCATCTATGATCTCCACGCTGGCACCTATGCTGATTCCGCCGCCACTGACTTCCGCAACATCTGGGGCCTGACCCTCGGCACCAAGTATCGCGATCACGACCTGTATCTGAACCTTTGGGGCCAGGATGAGCCGAACACCGCGAACCGCGTGAGCCAGGCTCTTGCTGGTGTTAACATTGTTCCTATCGCCGCTGGTGTCAAGCCGGTTGCTGGTCAGAAGGACAGCGACAAGATGTTCGACGTTGAATTCGGCGGCAAGGGCCCCCTGGGCAAGAACGGTCACTGGGATTATGACCTGGGCTTCGCCTATACCGACTATCAGCTGGACATCGTGAACAACGCTGCTGGCACCCTGATCAGCCCCGAAATTCAGGGTTGGATGGGTCATGCCGCAATCAAGTGGGATTCCAAGAAAGAGTGGGCCGCGAAACTCGGTTACACCTTCGCTGATGACGAATCCAACGGCGCTATCGCCATCAACAACGATCACCGCTATGATGACGGTATCGAGACCCCCTACGAAGACATCAGCCGTGGCAACACCTATTTCCGCAACGGTCTGCTGAACATGAACGACATCAAGCTCCAGGTCGAGTATCGCCCCCGCAACACCAAGCATTACTTCCGCCTGGCTGGCGACCTCCTCGACGAGATGAAGGACACCGTGTCCAACGATCTCTCCCGCTTGGCTGCCGGTGACAATACCACCGCTGGTATCCTCACTACCCCCAAGACCGACACTCCGTATGATCGTTACAACAACTTCTTCGTCTCCGATCCGAAGGCGACCGTCCTGACCTTCGAGTATCGCTATCAGCTCGCTGAGAACACCCGCATCCGCGTTGGCTACACCGCCTTCGATATGTCTGGTGATTTCCAGAAGACGGTTCCGGCCGTCGCTGCTGGTCAGGGTAACTCGATTGTTAACGATCGGGATTACAACATGTTCTGGGCTGAACTCTACAGCCGCTTCTAATCCCATAGCTTAACCAGTCCTCAAAGAGCCCCGCGAAAGCGGGGCTCTTTCCTTACCCGGCAATCCGGGCGGTTCGCGAACCGCTCCCGCAACCCTCTCGACATGCTGAAAAGACAACGCACCACAGAGTCACAGAGACACAGAGAAATGAATTCTAAACTCTGTGTCTCCGTGACTTTGTGGTAAACCTGCTTTATTTCCCCAAGGCCATGGTTCATCTGATGGAAGAGTGAGCCACCGGAAAAACATTCCGGACGGCATTGACGATATACCTTATTGTGGTATATTCATCTTAATTGAGCCTGGGGGAAACCGTGTGGAATGTGTTGATTCCGAAGCGAATCGCGAAAGCCCTGGCGGATCTTCCTGAGACGGTGTTCTGCAACTTTCTGGCCCTTCTTCATTCGATACGCGCTTTAGGCCCTGTTCGAGGCGACTGGCCGAATTACGGCAAGCTCAGAACGGGAATTCATCATTGCCATATCCAAAAAGGGCACCCAACGTATGTCATGGTTTGGAAGACGACGGACAGAGAGAAAAAGATCGTAGAGGTGGTGTATGCTGGAACTCATGAAAAGGCAGATTACAAAAGGTTTCGTTGAACTTCATTTTCTCGTGCCGGAATTCCGGGCCGACGAAATCAAAAAGGTCATTGCCTGCCTGGGAGGCGTTTCGACAGATGACGATGCCGAACTCATTCCGTTAGAGAAGGCATTTCCGTCGATTCACCCGGGGATCACCCTCCGCGGATACAGGCAGCGCGACGGGCTCTCCCAGGTCGAGCTGGCCGAAAAAGTCGGCGCGCGCCAGAGCCACATTTCCGAAATCGAAAGCGGCCGCCGCCCCATCGGCAAACAACTCGCCCACAAACTGGCCGCCGTTTTCCACACCAGCTACAAACTCTTCCTTTAACCGAGCAAAATAACGAAAAAACAACGCACCACAGAGATACTCCGTTGAAAACCACTCGGTTTTCAGGAACGCATCCGCAGATGAAGGACAGATGAAAACCAGATGAGCAGCAGATAGGAGCGAACGCCTGGAGCTACCTTTTTTCGCCATGACCCGAAAACTCCAGGGAAAGAAGGTTTTCAGAATTTCATCTGCGAAATCTGCTTCATCAGCGTCATCTGCGGATTGGTTCTCAAAGTGAAACACACATACCAGTCACAGACACAGAGAAAGACCAGTTTTCAAAACTCTGTGTCTCGGTGTCTGTGGTGCGTTGTCTCCGAGTGATTGAATGGGATGTTGACAAAAAAATGCCGGGGCTTCTACCATGCAACAGGAATGTCCGATATGACTTTGGAGGAGACGAAACGATGAAGAAGTTTGCTCTCGGGTTGGCTGTGGCTTTCGCGATGACGGTTGCGCCGGCGTTTGCCGGGCTGATCGACCTGGTGCCGGCCGAGGCGCCGTTCGTGCTGAACCTGAACATGACCAAGATGTTCACCTTCGAGCCGATGAAGAAGATGATCGACGAATCCTTTGGGACTGGCACTCCCGAAGGGAAGAAGGCCCTCGAAGAGTTCGTCGCCAAGCTGGGCTTCGATCCCTTCAAGCAGCTCGCCAACGTGATGATCTACTCGCCGGAAGCCGGCTTCAAGGCGGAAGACATGAAAGATCACGTCGGCATCCTCGTCGACGGCTCGTTCGAAGCGAAAAAGCTCCTCGAAGGCCTCAAGAATGATGCCGAGTTCCAGAAGCAGGTCGACTTGGTCGAGTTCGAAGGCCTTTCGGCTATCGCCGGCAAGGAAAGCGGCCGCAAAGCCGCCTTCCTCGATGACAAAACCGCCGTCATGGGCGCCGATGCCGTCATCAAGACCGCCGCGACCGTGAAGAACGGCAAGGCGAAGTCCCTTGCCGCGACCCCGGCCTTTGCGGCCATGCTGAAGAAGGTCGATCCGAAAGCCGGTGTCTGGGGTTGCGCCCTCGTCACCGACGACATGAAGGCCCAGGCGAAGGCCAACCCCGTCAGCGCCCCCCTGGCCGCCGCCAACGCGATGCTCCTGAGCGTCAGCTTCGGCGCCGAGATGGGAATCAACGCCATCGCCGAAGTCGCCAAGGCCGACGAAGCCAAGGCCGTCGCCGACTGCCTCAAAAACTACGTCGACATGTTCAAGGCTTGGGCGGTCGATGTGCCTGAAGTGGTCGATGTTTTCAACAAGGCGAAGATCGACACCGACGGGAAGACCGTAAAGTTCGGCCTGGTGCTTCCCAAGGCCCAGTTCGACGCATTTATCGCCAAGATGCAGGAACGCATGGCCGCCGCCCCCGAAAAGAAATAACACCCAATGCGTATGGGTGCATCCCGATGCGCCCGTTTCGATCGCATATCGCATCAAATCGCCCTGGTGTGGGTTGCCGGGGCGATTTTTATGATGTGCAATCCGTATCCGTCGGTTGGTTCAGCTTTTCACGCAATACGGCCACGACGAACAGGGGAATACGGATCATGCGCCAGAAGCGGCCCGGCTCCTTGTAAAGCCTGAACAGCCATTCAAGCGCAAACTTCTGCATCCATGCCGGGGCCCGGGGCAGGCGGCCGGAGATCACGTCGAAGCTGCCCCCGACGCCGATGGCGATCATTCCCGACGCAACGTGCCGGAGTTTCGAAATGAACAGCTCCTGCCGGGGAACCCCCATGGCGACGAATAACAGGCGCGGCCTGGCTTCGAGAACCGTCTTGATGACGGCTGTTTCCTCTTCGGAGTCGGCGGCGAAGTAGCCGTGATGGGTGCCTGCGACGATCATCCCGGGAACGCGCTTCCCGATGAGTTCGACTGCCGAGTCGATGATGCCGGGTTTCGCGCCGATGAAATATATCGATTGCTTTGCTTCGACGGCGAGCCGGCAGAGATCCTCGACCATGCCGACCCCGGGAATGCGCTCGACGAGGGGCGTGCCGAGAAAATCGGAAGCCCAGAGCAGCCCCGCGCCGTCCGGCATGACGAGCGAGGCCTGCCGCATGATTCCCGCGAAGCTCTCATCGTGCCGGGCCCGGTCGATGGCCAGGGAGTCGGCGGTCACGAGATGACGGAAGCCGTCTCCGGAGCGTATCCAGCCGTCGATGCGGGCGAGGACCTCCCTGCGTGAAAGGGAATCGATGGGAAAGCCCAGGAGCGAAATTCTTCCCGGTTTCGGAGAGCCTTCATTCCGAGGCGCTTTTTGCGCAAAGGTTCGCACGAAGCTGATCATGACGCCGGCGACCAGAATGCCGAGGGCAATGAACCCCCAGAACCCCGCCTGACTGGCGTAGAGCAGAACGGTAAAGTTCAGGCTCATGAACACGAGACCGGCCAGGAGGACGAGCCGCTGTCGGGGAAGATTCCAGGTGAACGTTCTGCTTCGGTTCGACGGATCGGATGCATACAATTCGTTTCCGAGATACGAGCCGAGAATGACGAGGCAGACGAACGCAAGGGGGAGAATGAGAACGGCGGAAGGCAGCAGAAGGCCGAGCAAAAGCAGCGTTTTCGACCGGCCGATCATCGAAATGCCCGCCAGCAGCCAACCGAGCGCGAAATGCCCCGAATCGCCGAGCACGAAGCGCTGCCCTGCGGCTCCCGCGCCCAGGACGACGAGGGAGGGAAGAATGAGCATCGGCGTGAAGAACGGGGCGGTGTCGGGGGTCGCGGACTGGCCGGGAAAAAAGAGCAGGAAGGAAATCCCGGTTCCCATGCAGAGAAGAGCCGGCATGCCGAAGACGAGTTCGGCCAGTTTCAGGCTGAAAATCGTGATGATCGGCCATCCCAGCGTCAGCGCGACTTCGATCGCCCGAACCGGATGATCGATCGTGATGCCGCTCCAGGCGCCGGCGATGGCCGCAAGCACCAGATACGGCATCATGACCGTCCATGAGGTGCGCATCACATCGCGAACGAATCCCAATGCCGCGAACAGCAACGTGATGACGGCAAGGTGGTGCGCTTCAGGCATACAGGAAGTGGTGGGCATCAGAAGAACGCACAGCGTCCCGAGAACGACCGGAAACCCGCCGACATACATCCCGCGGCCGAGATGCCCCGTTGCCCGATTCAGCGCCCAGGGGCCGCCCGCGTGAACCACATCCCAAATGATGGGCAGGAGCCACCCTGCAATGGTTCCGAGCAGACCCAGGGCCCCCGCAAAGGCGACCGTCATGATATCCATACCCGAACTATCGACCACCCACGCTCTTTTTCACATCGCCTGCCCCATACAACGCCAAAACGGGCGCACTTCAATGCGCCCGTTCGATGCGTGAAAACCAAGCGCGTCACGGCGCCCCGGTCAGTTCCCATTTGACGATGTAGTAGACAAACCCGGCGAGAATCAGGAACTCGGAATACGCCATCACCGGGAATGCGGTGCGCTTTGCGTCCCACCAGTCCCAGAAAAAATTGAGGGCGTCGAAAACGACGAGCAGCATTCGCACGACCCAGTAGGCCGCCACAAAAATCGCCGTCAGATATGCCGGAATGATATAATACAAGACCATGAAGATATCCTATCACATCGAGGCTGTCAGTTCAATTTACGCCATATGCGAGGTGAAAGGAGATATGATGTATCGTATGCAGAATATATACAAAACCGCAGTATTGAGTCCTGCAAAGTGAAAACAACCCGTTTGCCCTGAGATGTCGAAGGGATAAAATCGGAATCAATGAGCAAGCGCTGGTTTGTGCCTCGATACCCCGACATGAACGGAGCCAGTAAATTAGCTTTCGATGAGGTGGGCTTTCGTATGTGTATGCAGCCCTCGATATTGCATCGATCATGATTTCGGAGAATTCATGAAACTCAGACTTGTCAGGCACGGTTTCCGAAATTCGGAAAGCCCAGATCTGATGTTGGATTCCGGCCAATCCATCTTGGCACGACGGCGTGGTCTTGGGTTCATACCATGGACGATATGGAGAAACCTTGAAATCGCCGTTTTTGATGAACCAACCCCAAGCAAGGAAATAGATGGCATGCCCGACCGCGGCATCTGTCCAAACACTGACTTGAAACCAGCGATGGTAGGCATCATGAGAGTGAGCCCTTTCTGGATCCCCGAAAGGAAAGATCGCGGTCACAGTGCGACGGCATGGACAAAGAACCCAGCCTTCGATGATGTTCTCCAACAAGAACTAGGTGGGTTTCGAGAAAGCTGCATGAAGGGGCTGTACAAGTTCCTGAATCTCGGGGATTCTGATCATGGCCGTTCCTCCTCGGTGAAGACGAAAGTCGCATCCCATCTTTACTGCAGCCAAGGAACGGCCCTTTCCGATACTGGGTCATGTGAAATTTCTTCGTCATGTGCAAAAGTTCGCCTATTCGAGTGATGTGTGAAAGCCCGCGAGGAACGGTGAGTCTCTTTCTCTTGGGCCTTTTGGTTTTTCTCTTCGTCCGGTTGCCGGGTGTGTCGATCATCACGCTCCTGCACGATGATTCATTTTTTTATCTTAAAACGGCGGCGAATATCGCCGATGGGAAAGGCTCAACGTTCGACGGAATCAATATCACAAACGGATATCACCCGCTCTATATGGCATTTCTATCAGCAGTGTCAGCCGTCTTTCCCATAAAAGGGCTTGGCGGGATATACATGGTGATGTTCATCGACATCATATTGTTTGCATGTTTTTTGCTGATCGCAGACCGATTATATCAACGTTTGGGATTGTCGGATGTTTTTCGATTGCCTCTTGGACTAGCCTATATATTATTCATGGGAATCAATGATTTTGGGCTCGAATCGCGATTGGTGCTGGTCATAGCCTGGGCCTTTCTTGCGGAAATATACTCTCTCTTGTATGAGCATCAACGCGCAAACTGGAGGTTGGCAGCAATCTTGTCGGTATTGCTTTTCCTTTCAAGAATCGACTTGGCACTCCTCTTGGGGTTTGTTATTCTTACCCCTCTTGCAATGAGTTGCGGACAAGCCGCATCGTCTCGGTTTCAAGAGGGAATGGGAGTGCTGGCTGTATCTGTCGCAGGAATGGGTTGTTATTTTTTGGGGAATACCTATCTGTTTTCAGCTCCTACAACCGTTTCGAGCTATCTCAAAATGGGATGGCCTGGCATGCTTGAAACTGGATGGACTGATCTTGGAGGATCGGGAGTTCGAATCAGACTCCTTTTTTGTCTTATCGCAAGTGGATTGTATTTCGGCTTATCCCTTCGTGCCTGGTGGGTGAGTCGTTTGGTTGCGGAAAAAGAAGCTGGCATGAATCTGTTTTTTGCGGCGCTCAATGGCTATGTGCTTTTCTACATGATAATTCTGATTTGCTTTGCAAAAGGGGTTGGAGGATGGTATTTCCTTTGTCCCATTTCAATAGTGTTGTTTTCGACCGTTGGTGTATTCTCAAGACAATGGGTGAAACACACAAGAATAAAAGCAGTGTTTCATCATGAAACATTCCTACTGGTCGTATCTTTGCTGCTCATGGTCTCTAGTGGATTATACGCAATAAAAAAAACAGTGAATACGCAGCATGATGTCCTCGCAATCTCCGGGTGGCTGCGCCAGAATATTTCTGAGCAAACACCAATTTTTCAAGTTGATGCATCAGGGAAGACGGGATATCTTTCCGAGAGGTGTGTCGTGAATGGCGATGGCCTTATTAATAGTTGGGAGTATATAAATTGTTTGAAGGCTGGAGGACTGCGGGAATACTTGCAAAAGTATCATATTGAGTATTTTCTCTTGTCGGAATATGAAGGTGGAGATAAATTGTCCGTTATTATTCCGGGATGGAAATATCCGCCAAAACTCATTCAGTTTTCGAACAACGCTCAGCGAATCCAACGGGAAGGTCGGTTTCTTTTGATCAGAGATCATCCTGAGCAGATCACAGTTAAATCATTGTAGATGAAAATTCTTGGGAGCGAATGCGCTCCTGGTGAACACAGGAGAGAGAGGAGTTACCATGGGGATTCGAAGGATAGGAATTCTTCGGAAATTTCTGAGAGATGGGAGAAATATCATCCCACTGATTCCGGAAGATGTGCGGCAACTTGTCAGTGATTTTGGATTCGAGATCATCGTTCAGCCTTCATTGGCAGATCATTCACAGGATGTCGAATATACAACCGTCGGTGCTTGGGTAGATGATAGCGCCGCTGGTTGTGAGTTTGTGGTAAGCATGAATGAGCCGTCAGCCGAATCGCTGTATCCTGGCGGAATATATATGTGTTTTGGCCGTTCCCCCGGGCAGCCATTCGGCGTTGCCTTGCTACGACGATTGAATGAGCTTGGGTGCTCTCTTATCGACTGTAGCAGCCTCATGGATGATCGTGGGCGTAAACTTATTACTGTTGATACATATTCAGGAGCGGTTGGCATGATCGATGCCCTCTGGGCGTTGGGACATCGGTTGAAACACGAGGGATACGAGACGCCGTTTGCCGCGATTAGACGGGCGTATCAATATGAAAACCTTGCTTCGGCCCGGCGTGCGCTCATCGGAATAGGCGAGACGCTTCGCGACCAACGATTATCTACCGTTCTGCGCCCGCTCATTTTCGGATTTGTTGGGAAAAACTGCGTGTCAAAGGGCGCGCAGGAGATCTTCGATCTACTGCCACATCGCGAAATCACGCCTTCCGAGCTCCTTGCCGGTGCCGTTTGCAATGGCGGAAACGAAATACTCAAGGTGGTTTTTGCTGAAGAGCTGACGATTCGGCCGAAGGATGAAGATACTCCAATGACCCTTGGAGAGTTGTATCGGCATCCGAAGCGCTTCGTGAACAATTTCGGACAGTATATTCATCATCTTTCAGTCCTAGTGAATAGCCTCCCCCGCAGTGCGGGCGCTCCCCGCATCATGACGAAAGCCGACGCTGAGCACATGTGGCAAGGCGGTGCCCGTCCACGCTTGAGGGTCATTGGCGACATGGGGGGGACCGTTGAAGGTGCTATTGAGTTTGCGTCCGTCGCCACCATGTTCGATGAACCGGCATACGTCTATGAGCCTGAAATGGATGACATTGCCTACGGATTCGATGGTCACGGTCCCGTCATCGTGTCGCTTGCCGAGCCGGCCTGTGAATTGCCAGAAGAAGTGTCTGCCGACATCAGCCATGCGCTGTTGCCCCTGCTTCAAAACCTGGCGAATGTCGAAACGGAGGCGCCGATCGAAAAGAGCGGGCTTCCGATGCCTCTTCGCCGGGCCGCCATCCTGTGGCGCGGCAGGCTGACGCCGGCCTTTGAACATCTGCGCATTCTTCTGAAAAGGGCGCCTTCCGATGAAGAGGCCGTTGAAGAGAGCACGCTTGACTCTCAGAGCTTCAAGACAGCGCCGGTCGTAGGGGTTTCCGAAAAGAAGATTCTAATCCTCGGCGGAGGTTCGCTGGCGAGGCCTCTCGTTCGATATCTTCTCGAAAAGACGCGACACGAGGTGATTTGTGCCGACCAGACGTCGGGAATGGCCGCCGACCTGGTCAAGGGATACTCCCGCGGCAAAGCGGTCGCCGTCGAATTCGACGACCGGCATGAACTCGAAAGTCTCATCCGACCTGCAGACTTCGTTGTAAGCCTGGTTCCCTACCGATATCACATCCCCATTGCGGAATTGTGCATCACGCACCGGAAACACATGGTCACGACAAGTTATACCGGTGAAGCGATGCGGGAACTGGACGGGCGCGCCCGGAGTGCCGGAATCATGCTGCTGAACGAGATGGGCGTGATTCCCGGCATCGATCACATGATTGCCATGCGAAGCATCCACCGCGTCACAGCGGGCGGCGGCAAGGTGGCGTCGCTCAGAATGTACGGCGGTGCGCTTCCCGCACCCGAGGCCGGAATGAATCCTCTCGGCTATAGATACAGCTGGAACATGCGTTGCGTTCTCGAAGCCGGCCGGACGCATGCCAGATATCGCGAGCGGGGCGAGGTTGTCGATGTTTCCGGCCCCGACGTGTTCAAGCGCCACGGCCAGGTGGCCATTCCCGGGATGGGGACGTTCGAAGTCTATCCGTGCCGGGATGCGGTTGCCTATGAAGAGATTTACGGTCTTCCCGACGTGAAAACCATGTTTCGCGGAACGCTTCGGAATCCGGGATGGTGCTCGTTCTGGGAGAAAATGTTCAGCCTCGGATGGTCCAGCGATATGCCTCGGGTTGATCTCGACGGCAAGACCTGGGGCCAGATCATGCGTGTCCTGGTGCCCGGAAGCGGCGATCTGACCGCCGACCTGTGCTCCTGCTGGAATGTTTCGCGCGGCTCTGTCGAGATCAGGTGCGCCGAGTGGCTGGGCCTGCTTGGCGATGAAAAAGTGCCGGCCGGCGCGAACAGTCTGCTCGACATTCTGTGCGTGCATTTGCAGAGCAAACTTGCCTATAGGCCCGGCGAGCGCGATATGGTCCTGATGCATCACGAGCTTGTCGCCGAGTATCCCGACAGGCTCGAACGGATAACCTCGACGCTGACCGACTACGGTGTCCCGAACGGTGATCTGGCCGTCGCGCGAACCGTCGGCCTTCCGATCGCCATCTTCCTCAGATTGTTCTTCGAAGGCAGGATTCGGGGCCTGAGCGGGGTTTTGATTCCCATCATCCCTGCGGTGTACGGTCCGATTCTCGAAGAACTGGAATCGATCGGGATTCGGATGACAGAGCATATCGAAGCCGTAAAAACAGCCTGAGATCAAGGCGGGGCGCAGGAGATTCCCGGCAATGGGTTGATTCCCCTCAGGGAATCAGCTAAAGTTTGCGCATGAATCCGTCGGATCTCGCGCAGAAACTGATTTTGTTCGGCCCGCTCCCGCCTCCCCACAACGGGCACACGCTGGCGTTCCAGATGTGCGTCCGAGGGTGCAGGGAACATGGGCTTCGATATCGCGTGATCGATTACAGCCCGCGCTGGCCTGGGATGAAATGGTTCCCGTTCAGCCGGATTGCCGAGTATGGATTCATCATGGGGCGCTATTTCAGAGCCTTGCTGGCCGGGCGTCGCGGAACGGTCTACATCACGCTGAACCAGGCGGTCGACGGGTTGTGTCGTGACCTGATCCTGATGAGATCTGCCCAGCATCTTGGATTCAGGGTGATCGTCCATATCCACGGTGGCTGGTATGACGAGATTCTCAGGCGCGCCCCCGCGTTCCTTCGCAATGCCGCCGTGGCCGCCCTGGCCGCCTGTGACGCCGTAATTCTGCTGAGCGACAGGCTTCGGTTCATGTTCGACGCCTGGCCCGAAGTCCAGAGGCGAGTCCGTGTTGTCCCGAACGGGCTGCCTTTCGAACCGACCGGTTGCCCGACCGCCCCGAAGACCATCCGCATGGGCGAACCGGTCAGGCTTCTCTTCCTGTCGAACATGATCGAAAGCAAGGGCTGGCCGGTCGTTCTGGAGGCCGTTGAGCGGCTTGTTCACCATCATGGCCTGAACGTGCGGGCAAGGTTCTGCGGAGGCTTCATGTCTTCGCCGGAGGACACGCGCTTTCCTTCGCCGGCCGCCGCCAAAGACTGGTTTGATACCTATATCCGCGAACACGATCTCGAAACATGCGTTCACTACGATTCCCGCGTAGACGGCGACGAAAAGATCCGCGCACTTCAGGAAGCCCATTTCCTGCTACTCCCCTCCGCCTACCCGAACGAGGGCCAACCCCTGGCCCTGATCGAAGGCCTCGCCTACGGCTGCGTCCTCGTCGGAACCCCCTATCGTGCCATTCCCGACATGGTCAGCGATGGGAACACCGGCCTGCTGTGTCCCGCCGATCCGGTTTGGATCGCGGATGGCGTCGCTTCGCTGTTTCGCGATCCCGATTGCTACCGGCGGATGAGCTCAGCCTCACTGGAACTCTATAAAAGACAGTTTCAGCCTGAAATTCATATTCAAAATATTGTAAATATATTGAGTCCAATTTCATGACGATTTTCTCTTGAAATGTATGGAAAGACTGACGACTCTCCAAAAAACTCCATGAACAAGGCAATTTTCTGGGGATTTCTCGCCCGAAGCTGGAGCTTCCTTGCTGGTTTGGTTACAGTCTCTCTCGTAACAGGCTTTTTTACTCCTGAGCAGCAGGGATATTATTACACCTTCGGGAGCCTTCTGGCGCTTCAGATCTTTTTTGAATTAGGTCTGACCAATGTTCTTGTTCAATTTGCAGGATGCGAATTCGCGAAAATCCACTGGCTTCAAGATGGAGAGCTGGAAGGTGATTCCGTTGCCATTCAGCGATTTTTGACCTTGTCGAAAAAAGGAGTCTTCTGGTTTGGCGTGGCTTCTATTCTCTTTATCGCCATTCTGGCGCCTGTTGGATTGTCCTTTTTTCAACAGTGTGACTCTGGTTCATTTGCCTGGCGAATTCCGTGGCTTTTGGCTGTTGCTGGAACCGCGATGAATTTGGCGAGTGTCCCGTTTTGGGGGGTTCTTACAGGAGCTGGACAGATTCATCTGGCGAATAAACGGTCTCTTCTTGGGGGACTCTTGGGATGTGCCCTGGCCTGGATCGGAATTTATTGCGGTTACGGTCTTTACTCGGTGTTTATGATTGCATTTGGAAATGCTGTGTTTTCTTGGGGACTCTTGTTCTTCGAATTTAGGAAATTTCTCAGGCGGATTCTTTGTCATCGTTCCGATTCGAATCAGGTTGATGACATTTCATGGGGGAGAGATATCTGGCCAATGCAATGGCGGATCGCTCTGTCATGGGCTTCCGGATATTTTATCTTTCAATTGTTCACGCCCGTTCTTTTCACATATCAGGGAGCAAAAATTGCCGGTCAGATGGGTTTGACATTGGCAATGCGAAATGCAATCCTTGCTGTGGCGATGGTCTGGACAGGGGCCCGGAACCCAGAAATGTGCCGATTGATTGCGTTGAAGGACTGGCCGGCTCTGGACGCGCTGTTTCGCCGTCTCATGGGAGAAACGACACTGGTGGTTCTGGGGGCGAGCAGTGCCGGGCTGGGCCTCGTTTGGTATCTTCAGGGCATTCCGCGATTTGCAGAGCGCTTCCTTTCCTTGGATTTGGTAGCAGTGCAGCTTTTCTCAACCCTCCTGGCGATATGGGGCGACAACATGGCAACCTACTGTCGAGCTCATAAAGTCGAGCCTTTCTTGGGTGTTTCAATTATTAGTGCTGTGGCTCAGGGATGCTTGACGTGGATTACAGGGAAATACTATTCGGTGGATTCACTTGTCTATGCTTCAATGTGGCTGAACCTCTTGTTTGGACTTCCCATGGCTGTCTATATTTGGCAGAACCAGCGAAAGTCCCACATCAGGTGAATTCATACAACTTGAAAGAATGGCAATGAAATGTAAAATCTGTGGAAATACAGAAAATTTAATTGAATTTCATATCCAGGAAAAAATGTTTGGGTCTGGGGCTGAATTTATATATTTCCAATGTTCTCAATGTCAATGCCTCCAGATAAAAGACATTCCTGAGAACATGGAAAAATATTATCCGCACGATTACTACTCATATAGAAAAATTTCGAAAACGCTCCTGCCGGGTCTAAAACAGGCATTACTGCAATTAAAAAACAGATATGCCCTCTTTGGAAATGGCGTTCTTGGTAAGCTTCTGAGCCTTGTTTCTTACAACCAGGCCCTGGAAAGTCTGAAAATTCTCAACATCGCCAGGGATTCACGGATCATGGACGTTGGATGTGGTTCAGGAGCATTACTGTGTTCAATGAAAAATTTGGGTTTCACTCATCTTGCAGGAATTGATCCCTTCATTCGAGAAAAGATCGTTTACGACTCCGGCCTTGTGATCCATAAACAAAATATCCATCAGATCAAGGATACGTGGGATATCGTGATGTTTCATCACTCGTTTGAACATATGCCTGATCCGTGTGAGACCCTGAAAAGTGTCTCACAAATCCTATCTGACAACGGATGGTGTGTCGTTCGAATTCCAACGGTATCGTCGTATGCTTGGAGTCACTACAGAGAAAATTGGGTGCAGTTGGATGCTCCGAGGCATTTGTTCCTTCATTCGATTGAAAGCATGCAGTATTTGGCTGCACTGACCAGGCTCGAACTCGTCGATGTTGTATTTGATTCAACAGCCTTTCAATTTTGGGGAAGTGAACAATACCAAAAAGGCATTGCACTAGGTGACAAGAACTCATACGGAATCGATCCTGCACGTTCGATTTTTTCGCAGCGAAAAATGCTTATGTTTGCAAGAAAAGCGAAAATGCTGAATCGGACCCACCAGGGCGATCAGGCGGCATTTTATTTTCGAAGGCGAAGGGTGTAAAGTAGAATGGGAGACGGAGAAATACCATATTCAGATAGCAGCGCATGATACAGTTGTGAGAAATTCAAAACTCGCCTATGGAAGATCAGAACGAATGTGGTGATGGAGCGGTGTGTTGTATTTTGCGAATTATTGGAAAAAAGAAATGATATCAAGCGATATTCAATATAACCATGGAATCTCTGAGGAAAATACATGAAAGTTGTAATTCTTGCTGGAGGTCTCGGCACGCGATTGAGTGAAGAAACAACGGTAAAACCCAAGCCGATGGTGGAAATCGGCGGCCGACCTATTCTCTGGCATATCATGAAACTCTATTCTTCGTATGGGCTGAATGAGTTTGTCATCTGCTGTGGTTATAAGGGCTATATGATCAAGGAATTTTTTGCCAATTATTTTATGCACATGTCTGACCTGACGATAGATATCGCAAACAATAAAATAACGACGCATTCCAACCACTCTGAACCTTGGAAGATCACGCTTGTCGACACGGGCGAAGATACGATGACTGGTGGACGAGTGAAGCGAGTGAGACAATACGTTGGCAATGAAACATTCTGTATGACCTATGGGGATGGAATTTCCGACGTAAATCTGAGAGAAGAAATCGAATTTCATAAGAGTCATGGGAAATATGCGACCATGTTGGCTGTCCAACCACCTGGAAGATTTGGAGTTTTGAATATAGATGAGGGGAACAGAGTCGAATCATTTCAAGAAAAACCTTCAGGAGATGGGACGCATATCAATGGTGGATTCTTTGTTCTGGAACCTGAAATTTTCAGATATTTGAAAGATGATCAGACGATCTGGGAACGTTTTCCCCTTGAATCGCTTGCAAAGGAAGGCCAGCTGTATTCCTTCAGGCATGATGGCTTTTGGTATCCAATGGATACGCTGAGGGATAAAATCAAGCTTGAAGAACTTTGGCAAAGCCAAAAGGCTCCCTGGAAAGTTTGGTGAAACCGTTGAAGCACTGTTTCGCAAAGGCGTTTTTCGGAAAGAAAGTTGCAATAACCGGTCATACGGGGTTCAAGGGAGCGTGGCTTGCTTTCTGGTTGCACCTTCTTGGAGCAAAAGTTGCAGGATATTCGCTTGAGCCACCGACTTCGCCAGCCCTTTTCGATATACTCGCCCTTGATGCCGATATCGATCATCAGATAGGGGACATTCGTGACCTGGCCGGCTTGAAGGCGTGGATATTGAGGCAGCAGCCCGATTTTCTGTTTCATCTTGCTGCCCAGCCGATTGTTCGGTTCTCGTATGAAGAGCCGCTTACGACATACCAAGTAAATGTCAATGGAACGATCCATGTGTTGGAATCCTTGCGGAGCCTGGACAAGCCGTGTATCGCAATTATGGTAACCACCGATAAGTGTTATGAAAATCGCGAGTGGGTGTACGGCTATCGGGAAGTTGATCCCCTTGGTGGGCATGACCCTTACAGCTCGAGTAAAGCTGCTGCTGAACTAGCCATTTCTGCTTGGCGAAGATCCTTTTTCAAGGACCATCCGGTGATGATCGCAAGCGCGCGGGCTGGCAACGTTATTGGCGGCGGTGACTGGGCAAAAGACCGGATCGTTCCTGACTGTATAAGGTTCCTTCGAGAGGGAAAACCAATCATTGTACGGAATAAATCGGCAACGCGTCCTTGGCAACACGTGCTGGAACCTTTGAGCGGATACCTCTGGCTTGCCGCGGTGTTGGCAAGGCCCACTGCTATCGCTGGTTCTCTCGGTGAAGGCGAGTTGACCTTCAATTTTGGACCGGATCATCGGTCGAATAAGACCGTTGAAGAACTTGTCCGTGAAATTCTTCGTTATTATCCCGGCCAATGGGAAGACCGCAGCGATCCTGGCGCCGTACACGAAGCCGGATTATTGCAGTTATCTATCGCCAAGGCAAGGCATCATCTAAAATGGTTCCCTGCCTGGGATTTTCAGATTACGGTTGAGCAAACTGTTCGCTGGTATAGGAAATTGCTGGATCAATCCACGAGCGATCAGATGCGTGAAATGACAAGAAAACAAATTGCTGACTATACGAAAGCTGCCCACTCTTTTGGAATTCCTTGGGCATCAGATGAGTAACGGAGTTTATTCATGTCGGACAGAGAAGCCATCAGGCATCAGATATTGAAGCTGGTCAGGGAGTATCAGGAGGCAGGCGAGAAAAAAGCCTTCATTCCAGGGAAGGATACAGTTCATTACGCTGGTCGTCAGTATGATTATGATGAGCTTGTCTGCCTTGTCGATTCCTCGCTGGATTTTTGGCTGACGGCTGGCCGGTATGCCTCCGAATTTGAAAAAAACTTTGCTGCATATCATGGCGTTGATCATGCTCTTCTCGTAAACTCCGGGTCTTCCGCGAACCTTGCAGCATTTGCGACGTTGACTTCCCCAAAGTTGAAGGATCGGCGCATCAAGTCAGGAGATGAGGTCATAACCGTTGCTGCCGGCTTCCCGACGACCGTGAATCCAATTATTCAACATGGTGCGATTCCCGTTTTCGTCGATGTTGAGCTGGGAACCTATGTTCCGACGATGGAGCGCATCGAAGCTGCGTTGAGTCCCAGAACACGGGCGGTCATGATGGCTCACACAATGGGTGTCCCGTTCCCGGTTGCTGAAGTAAAAGAATTCTGTGAAAGGAATCGACTCTGGCTGATCGAGGATAATTGCGATGCCCTTGGCAGCAGGTATAACGGGAAGCTGACGGGCACATTCGGCGACCTGGCCACGTTCAGTTTCTATCCGGCTCATCACATGACGATGGGTGAAGGTGGCGCTGTTATCACTGCTGATGCAGAACTCGCCAGAATTGCCAGAAGTTTCCGCGATTGGGGACGTGACTGCTATTGCATCGGAGGAGTGAACAATTCATGCGGGAAGCGGTTCACCCAACAGTTTGGAATGCTGCCGTTCGGATACGATCACAAGTATGTCTACAGCCATATCGGGTACAATCTGAAGGTTACAGATATGCAAGCTGCGATCGGCGTTGCTCAACTTAGAAAACTTGAATCATTTATTACATTACGAAAAAAACATCATGCTTTATTGAATGAAAAGCTGAAAAGGCATGAGAAGTATCTGATTTTGCCTATGACTCCCGCTCATTCCGATCCCTCCTGGTTTGGGTTCGTCATAAGCGTTCGGCCTGATGCACCGTTCGCACGCGACGACTTGGTAAGAGTCTTGGAAGCCGCCCGCATAGAAACACGAAATCTCTTCTGCGGAAATCTCCTTCGCCATCCGGCCTACTCAGACATTCAGCACAGAATTGTCGGCTCTCTTTTGAATACCGACCTTATAACCTCCAATACCTTTTTCATCGGCGTTTACCCTGGCATGACAACCGAAATGCTCGCTCATGTTCATTATACATTCGATAGCTTCTTGAATAATATCGCTATCTAAATTGCCCCACTCACCGGAAGATGAGTGGGAACGATTCTCCGGTATCCCCCTGCCTTGATCGATTCCTGAGCCCTCTTGTTTCTCCACCGCGGAGGGTTTACTATCATCCCTTGGGTTTTCATGGGGAAAAATACGTCTTCTGATAATGGATCATGCAATGAAAAATGGGAGCTGGGATTATTACGGGAAAGGACGATGAAAAGCTCTGATGCCATAGGGGCGCTCAAAGCCTACGCTACAGATCCAACGGTAGGATTGCCGGATGATCTGTTCTACTTTGTCTCGGAAATCACTCCCATGGTCAATGTGGATCTGTTGATCAAGGATCCCAATGGGCGTGTGCTCCTTGCTTGGCGTGATGATCCTTTAGCCGGCCAGGGGTGGCATCTCCCGGGGGGAATCGTGCGCTTCAGAGAGACGCTGGAAACGCGGATTCAGAAGGTAGCTGAAACCGAGGTTGGGGCTTTGGTGGATTTTGATCCTGCACCGGTGGCGATCAATCAGGTCATCAACTATCACCGTGAAACGCGAGGGCACTTCATTTCAATTTTATACAAATGTTCGCTGCCTGCCGATTTTGTGCCGAAAAACGCCGGATTATCGCCGAGGGACGCCGGGTTCGTGAAATGGCATGAAGCCTGCCCCAGCGACTTGCTGAAACTTCATGACATCTATCGGAGATACCTCTCATGATACGAGTTTCTGATTTCATTTTCCGCCATCTTGCCGATTACGGGGTCAAGCATGTCTTCCTTGTTGTCGGTGGTGGCGCCATGCATTTGAATGATGCCTTGAAAAAGGAAACGCGAATACAGTATATCTGCAATCATCACGAACAGGGATCGGCTATTGCTGCAGAGGGCTATGCCCGAATCTCGGGAAAATTGGCCGTGGTCAGCGTGACGACTGGTCCAGGGGGAACAAATGCGTTGACGGGGGTTATCGGGCAGTGGCTCGACTCCGTTCCTGTTCTCTACCTTTCCGGACAGGTAAAATTCGAGACGACCATCGCTTCCGTTCCTGGAAGTGGGTTGCGCCAGCTAGGTGACCAGGAAATCAACATTGTCGACATTGTCCGACCTGTGACAAAATACGCCAAAATGGTCACTGATCCTCAATCCATCAAGATCGAGCTGGAACGAGCGATCCATCTTGCAACCACCGGTCGCCCTGGCCCTGTATGGCTGGACATCCCCCTTGATGTCCAAGCAGCCTTAATCGATCCGGATCGGCTTCCTGTTGAAATCCGAGAATCTGTAGCAGAGGAAGTTCCTGTTGCGAAAATTGCTGAAGTTGTTGAACGTTTGAAAATGGCTAAACGTCCTCTGATCGTTGCTGGGCACGGGATCAGGATTGCCGGTGCTCAGAAGGCCTTCCTGGACTTGGTGACCCGGCTTGGCATTCCGGTGGTGACCACCTTTAACGGTTTTGATCTGATAGCCTCAGATGATTCCCAATTCATTGGTCGGATTGGGACGCTTGGAAACCGGGCCGGGAATTTCGCTCTCCAGAATGCTGACGTGGTGTTGTTTTTGGGAACCAGGAACAATATTCGGCAGGTAAGTTATTTCTGGAATTGCTTTGCCCGAAAGGCTTGGAAGGTCATCGTGGATATCGATGAGGCTGAATTGCACAAGCCGACGGTTCAGGGGGATTCTCTGATCCGGATGGATGCCGGGTTGTTTCTGGCCGAACTTGACCGGCTCTTGCCGCCCGATCTTTATGTGGACAAACTCTGGTTGGAATGGTGTGTGGTGCGCAAACGGAAATATCCGACCGTTCTGGAGGAATACAAAAAGCCCTCCCCATCTGCGGTTCACCCATATGTCTTTTTTGAACAGCTGACCGACAAGTTAGACGACCGGGCTATCGTGGTTGCTGGGAATGGGACGGCCTGTGTCGTACTATTCCAGGCTGGAGTCGTGAAGACTGGCCAACGCCAGTTCTGGAACTCAGGGTGTGCCGCAATGGGGTATGATTTGCCTGCCGCGATCGGTGCGTCACTTGCATCAGGCCATGAAGTGATCTGCCTCGCCGGCGATGGTAGCCTGCAGATGAACCTGCAGGAGTTGCAGACCATGAAGGAATACAGGCTTCCTATCAAGCTCTTCATCCTGAACAACGGTGGGTATCGGTCGATCGAGCAAACCCAGACTTCGTTCTTCCAGGCGGATTTCATCGGCTGCAATGAGAGTTCCGGGGTTTCTCTCCCGAATTGTGCAAAGCTTGCTGACCTGTATGGTTTCCCCTTCTTCCGGATCCAATCCACAGAAACCATGGATCAGGACTTGACGAACATCCTGAATTTCCCGGGGGCTGCATTGATCGAAATCGTTCTGAATCGGGAGTATATTTTCTCTCCCAAGGTGTCGTCGGAGAAACAAGCGGATGGCAAGCTTGTTTCCAAGCCCTTGGAAGATCTATTCCCTTTCCTCGACAGGGATGAATTCCGATCCAATATGATTGTCGATGATCTTGTTCAGGAAAAAGGATAGGATGACTTTCCCTTGTAAACTCATTGCCTTCGATCTTGACGGGACATTGTATCTTGGCGAACAGGCTGTTCCTGGGGCGATTGATCTTGTCCAGGATATCCGCCGGAGGGCGAGGGTGGTGTTCTTCACAAACAATTCGACGAAAACACCCCGACAGATATTCGAAAAACTATGCAGGCTACAGATAGAATGCGCTCCGGAGGAGATCTACACCTCCTCTTTTGCCACGATCAGCTATCTGCAGGAGCAAGCCCTAAATCGTATCTTTCTGGTCGGATCTTCTGATTTTCACGAAGAAATGACAAATTATGGCATTACGCTGGTGGACAATGAATCTGCGGAACACGTGGTCGTTGGACTTGACTCCGGCTTTACCTACCAGAAGATCGCCATTGCCTTGTCGATCATTCTTCGGGGGGGGCGATTCATCGCGTGTAACGAGGATGCATCGTTTCCCGTAGAAGGAAAGAAAGTAATGCCTGGTTGTGGCGCTATGGTCGGAGCGATTGCCGCGGCAGTTGGTAGAAGGCCGGATTTCATCGTTGGCAAACCTCATGTTTACATGCTAGCTAAGATTTCGCGAGAACATGGGGTCCAGCCTGACGAGCTCATGGTTGTGGGAGATTCCTTGACCAGCGATATGGCGATGGCTAGAGAATTTCGGAGTCCCGGTGTCCTGATCGGTGGTCCGTTGGTCATTGATCCCGGGATCCGACAATTCAAGAATCTGGAGGAATTCCAGGAATATCTTCGGAGGAATGAATGAATGTTCTCGAATATGAAATGATTGATATGCTGAAACGCCTGAAATACGAGTATGGCGTTTTCGAGATCAAAGCGGAGTATGAAAGCGAGGGCAGCCGCCAAGTGGAATTAATGCGGTTGAAGGATGTGGTGGACCGGGTCGATTTGCCCATCATTCTCAAGATCGGAGGGGTGGAAGCTCTCACGGACATGTATGAAGCCCTTTCGCTCGGAGCACGAGGAATCATCGCTCCCATGGCCGAAACAGCATTCGCAGCAAGCAAATTTCTCAATATGATCGATGTTTTCGTTCCCGAGGACAACCAGCGGGATATCGAGTTCGCTATCAATATTGAGACCATAACGGCGTTTCAAAATCTGGATGAGATTCTTCGCCTCCCAAAACTGAACCTTCTGCAAAGCATCACCGTCGGGCGGGTGGATTTTTGTGGCTCGATGGGCAAGGATCGGAAGTTCGCCGATAGCCCGGAAATATTGGATCAGTGTATCACCATCTTTCGGAAGGTCCGGGAAAAGAAATTGAAAACAGCTCTTGGTGGAGCTATTTCCAACGAATCTGAACTGTTTATCCGGACCCTTGTCGACCAGAACCTGATCGATAAATATGAGACCAGAAAACTGGTTTATCGCAACACGGGCGTGGAGAATTTCGTTGCTGGCCTTACCGAGGGAATCAAATTCGAGTTGTTATGGTTGAAAAGCAAGCGAAGATACTATCATCGCATTCATAAGGAAGATGAGAAGCGAATTGCTATGCTCGAGGCAAGAGTGGCGGAGAAATAGAGGCGAGATGATCCCTGATCGATTACAGAGGAATCTGTGGCTTTTCGGTCGGGATATGGGGTTGTATGAAAGGGCTCTTCGCTATTCGGCGTGGGTAGGGTAGAATCAACGATCCATCGTCTCTGA